>CATMRP010000107.1 GCA_950073835.1 uncultured Alteromonadaceae bacterium | reverse complement strand
CAAGTCATCGACTCACCACCACAATGAATCGAACAGTGCTTTCGCACTACGCGCCATGCCCGGCGCACCATTAAAAAGGCGAACCTTTAAAAGGTTCGCCTATAAAAAGTCCGCTAGTTTCAGTCACGATCTTAATTACTGTCACAAACTTAATTGCGATAGTCACAACTTAATTCCCGACTGACAAAATCACTATTCCTCAATATAGCTTTCCAGTGGCGGGCAGCTACACATGAGGTTGCGGTCGCCGTATACGTCGTCGATACGGTTTACGCTTGGCCAGAACTTGTTGCGGGCAACGGTAGGTACCGGGTAGGCCGCGGTGGTGCGGTCATAGCTGCGGTTCCAGTCGTTATCGCAAATATCAGCCAGGGTATGTGGTGCGTTGTGCAGTGGGTTGTCGGTGGCATCCCATTCACCGCTTTCCACTTTGGCGATCTCTTCGCGAATGTGGATCATAGCTTCTACAAACCGGTCCAGCTCAAACTTCGACTCAGACTCAGTCGGCTCAATCATCAGCGTTCCGGCTACCGGGAAGCTCATGGTCGGCGCATGGAAGCCATAGTCGTTCAGGCGCTTGGCGATATCCAGCTCGGTAACCCCGGAGGCTTCTTTCAGCGGGCGCAGGTCGATAATACATTCGTGTGCCACGTGACCGTTACGCCCTTTGTAAAGTACCGGGTAATGGCCTTCCAGTGAACGCGCCACATAGTTAGCGTTCAGAATGGCAACTTCGGTGGCTTTACGTAAGCCGGCACTGCCCATCATTTTGATGTACATGTAGCTGATAGGCAGAATCGACGCGCTGCCCCATGGCGCAGCCGAAACGGCACCACAGTCTTTGCCCGCGCCTTCGATATCGACCACCGAGTGGTTAGACAGGAACGGCGCTAAATGCGCTTTTACGCCAATAGGACCCATACCCGGGCCGCCGCCTCCGTGAGGAATACAGAAAGTTTTGTGCAGGTTTAAGTGCGATACGTCTGAGCCAATAAAGCCGGGCGCGGTGATACCAACCTGCGCGTTCATGTTGGCGCCATCCATGTAAACCTGACCACCATACTGATGCACGATATCGCAAATTTCACGCACGGTTTCTTCGTATACGCCATGGGTAGATGGGTAAGTGATCATCGCGCAAGAAAGGTTATCACCCACTTCTTCTGCTTTAGCTCGCAGATCGTTAAGGTCAACGTTACCATTTTTGTCACAGGCGACTACTACGACTTTCAGGCTAACCATTTGCGCCGAAGCCGGGTTAGTTCCGTGGGCAGAGCTTGGGATCAGGCACACATTACGATGCCCTTCACCACGGCTTTCGTGGTAGCGCTGGATAGCCAACAGCCCGGCGTATTCACCCTGGGCACCGGAGTTTGGTTGCATGGAAAGCGCATCATAACCGGTAATGCTGATTAGCCAGTCGCTAAGCTCACTGATCATCTCCTGGTAACCTGCGGCCTGGTCGAGCGGCGCAAACGGATGCAACTGGCCAAATTCCGGCCAGGTCACCGGGATCATTTCAGCCGTAGCGTTGAGCTTCATGGTGCACGAGCCCAATGAAATCATCGAGTGATTAAGCGCTAAGTCTTTATCTTCGAGGCTTTTAATGTAGCGCAGCATCTCGGTTTCTGAATGGTAGCTGTTAAACACTTCGTGCGTCAGGTAATCACTGCTACGTACCAAATCGCCAGGAATAGACTGGCTGCCCTGAGTGGTTACGTGGGCATCAAGGTCATCAATGCTCAAGCCGTGATCGTCACCAATTAGTACGGTGAACAACTGCAGAATATCGTTGCGGGTTGTGGTTTCGTCCAGCGCAATACCCACAGCGCCTTCAATGTCTGCTCGCAGATTGAGGCCCAGTGCCAGCGCTTTCTCAATCACCTTGTCTTTATTGTCCACCAGCACGGTGAGCGTATCAAAGTAAGTGCAGTGTTTAAGTGCCAAGCCTTTTTTGGTTAAACCGGCAGCCAGAATATCGGCAAAGCGGTGAATACGGCTGGCGATGGTCTTAATGCCTTCAGGGCCATGGTAAACCGCGTAGAACGAGGCCATATTAGCCAGTAATACCTGGGCAGTACAAATATTTGAGTTGGCTTTTTCGCGGCGAATGTGTTGCTCGCGGGTTTGCAGCGCCATACGCAGTGCCTGACGACCACGGGTGTCTTTACTTACGCCAATAATACGGCCTGGTAATGAGCGCTTATATGCATCACGGGTAGCAAAAAAGGCGGCGTGTGGACCGCCATACCCCATGGGTACACCAAAACGTTGGGCACTGCCTAAGGCCACATCTGCTCCTAATTCACCAGGCGATTTCAGCAACGCCAGGCTCATCAGGTCGGTAGCAACTGCCACAATGCCTTTTTTGGCCTGTACGGCAGCTATGGTGTCGGTGAGATCTTTCACTTCACCGGTGGTGCCGGGATATTGCAATAACGCACCAAACACATCGTGATCAGCGGCCTGCTCCGCAGGACCGGTAATAATGCCAAAACCAAACATCTCAGCGCGGGTTTCTACCACGTCGAGGGTTTGCGGATGCACATCATCGGCCACGAAAAACAGGTTGGCTTTTTTGTTTTTAGAAACCCGTTTGGCCAGTGCCATGGCTTCGGCCGCCGCAGTACCTTCGTCCAGCAACGAGGCTGAGGCCAGCTCGAGGCCAGTCAAATCGATAGTCAGTTGCTGAAAGTTAAGGATGGCTTCTAAGCGGCCCTGAGCAATTTCTGGCTGATACGGCGTATAAGCGGTATACCAGCCTGGATTTTCCAGCACGTTACGTAAAATTACGTTTGGCACGTGGGTATCGTAATAACCCATGCCAATAAACGAGCGGTTAATTTTATTCTTTGCGGCGGTCGCTTTCAGGGCTGCCAGCGCTTCAACTTCGGTGGCGCCTTCGCCGGTCTCGATAGGTTTATCCAGACAAATGCTGTTTGGCACGGTCTGATCGATAAGGTCATCCAGTGAGCTGGCACCCACTTTGTCCAGCATTTGCTGGATCTCTTCTTCGCTGGGGCCTATATGACGGCCAACGAAGGCATTTTTTTGCTCTAACTGAGCCAGTGAAATTGAAGCGTTTGACATAATTCGTTAAGCATCTGCAATAGAGTAAAAAGAATAAACAAAGGGGCCAGAATCGCCCCTTTATTATCAATGTTGTAACGTCAGACTTATTCGTCGTCTTCGATACTGGCGGCGTAACCTTCAGCGTCGAGCAGCTCGTCTACTTCAGCCACATCGTCGGCCTTAATTTTAAATAACCAGCCGTCACCGTATGGGTCTGAGTTAACCAGCTCTGGTGAGTCTTCAAGTTCTTCGTTTACCGCCAGCACTTCGCCGGTAATTGGGGTGTACACGTCTGACGCGGCTTTTACCGATTCGGCTACTGCCACGTCGTCGCCGGCATTTACCTGATCACCCACATCCGGTAAATCAACAAATACCATATCACCTAATAAATCCTGCGCGTGTTCAGTGATACCAATGGTAAAAACTCCGTCACCTTCCGGGCGAACCCATTCGTGTGACGCCGCGTAACGTAAATCATTTGGGATAGTACTCATGTGTATTCCTGCTCTTCGTTAAATTGTTATAAAACACTTTTTCCATTGCGGACAAAACTGGGCTTAACCACTTCTACTTTAACCCACTTTTTACGCATTTCCACCTCTACGGTGCTGCTGTTAGTCGCAGGAATACGCGCCATGGCAATGGCATGTCCTAAGGTTGGAGAAAAGGTACCTGAAGTAATAATGCCTGCTTCGCCTTCTGCAGTTTTGACGTTAAGTCCGGCGCGCAATACGCCTTTTTCCGTCATCACCAGACCAACCAGCTTCTTAGTGCCCTGCTCTCGTTGTGCCTCAAGCGCCGCGCGACCCACAAAATTACGGTCGGCCGGTTCCCAGGTTATGGTCCAACCCATGTTCGCTTCCAGCGGCGAAATGGTTTCGTCCATATCCTGGCCATACAAATTCATGCCTGCTTCCAAACGCAGCGTATCCCTTGCGCCCAGACCACTTGGCTTAACGCCCGCGTCCAGCAATTGCTGCCACAGATCCGGCGCTTTTTCTACCGGTACCATAATTTCGTAACCGGCTTCACCGGTATAACCGGTAGTGGCGATAAACAGGTCTTCGGCCTGTACACCGAAAAACGGTTTCATGCCTGCTACCGCTTCATTCTGAGCGTTAGAGAACACCTCGGCCGCTTTGGCTTTGGCCTCTGGTCCCTGCACTGCAATCATGGCGAACTCCGGACGTTCGGTAACCGTTACCTCAAAGCCTTCGGTTTGCTTTAACAGCCAGTTCATGTCTTTTTCGCGGGTTGCCGAGTTAACCACCATGCGATAGTTGGTGGCATCAAAATAATACACAATCAGATCATCAACCACGCCGCCATCGTCGTTCAGCATGCCGCTGTATAACGCTTTGCCTTTATCCTTAAGCTTATCAACATCGTTAGCCAGCAGGTAACGCAGGTAGTCTTTAGCCTGGTTGCCGGTCACATCAACAATGGTCATGTGCGACACGTCAAACATGCCCGCCGCCTGGCGTACAATATGGTGTTCTTCGATTTGCGATCCATAGTGAAGCGGCATATCCCAACCGTGGAAATCGACCATCTTGGCACCTGATTCAAGGTGTTTATTGTATAACGCGGTGCGTTGTGTTGTTGCGCTGCTCATCGTGGCTAACCCATCAAAGTAAAGACATTGGATTCAAGTATAGGGAGGCATGGCAAACACAACAAATTGGAAATTCTTATCAATACATTTAATATACTTATATACACAAGCCTGAATATCAGAATTACTAATCTTTATGATGAAGCAGCTTTCACTCGATAACCTGCGCACCTTCGTTGGTGTAATAGAACAAGGTGGCTATGCCAAAGCCGGTCAGTGGCTGGGACGTTCACAACCTGCCATCAGCCTGCAGATAAAAAAACTGGAACAACAGTTGGGAAAAAAGCTGTTTACAAAAGTAGGCCAAAGGCACTTACCAAGCTCCGATGGCAACTGGTTGTATCCCAAAGCCAAAGAGCTACTGGAACTAAACGACAGTATTTTCCGCAGCCTGGATCCCACTCCGTTGCGTGGTCGCATGCGGTTAGGGATCCCCAACGAGTTTGCATCTACGTTACTGCCCGGCTTGCTTGGCGAGTTTTCCAAACGCTATCCGGATGTCTCGCTGGAAGTGACTTCGGCCCTGAGCCGCGAACTGCTACACCCGTCGCGACGCAATGATTTTGACATGATCCTGGCACTGGTTAACCCTGAGCAGGCCACCGACGGCGATGTGATCCTGGAAGATGAAGTAGTGTGGGTAGGGGACCCTGCCCACCCCCTGCTTACACCCAATATCGCCCTGGTGCTGGCGCCCGATGGCTGTATTTATCGTAGCCGCATAATCACCCACCTAAAACAACAAACCACGGCCTGGAAGATAAGTTATACTAACGCCGATTTATCCGGCCTGGTGGCGGCCATTCAACAGGGTCTTGGCATTACCGCCCTGGCCCGTTCGAGTATGCCGGCCAACCTGATTGAGCTGAAACATCGGAATCTGCCTGCACTTGGGGGAATCAATGTGTGCCTGTTTAGTCAGTCTACCCAACATCCGGTGGTAAGCCGAACACTGGCTGACTTTATTACGCGAAGATTAAGAGGAAGATAATCGTTAACAGAACTTGGGAGATCGCGACTTTGCACTATACTTTGCTTAAAGACACCGTTTCACAATAATATGTTAAGTACACCCATAGACAGCAACCTGGTTGATGATGATTATTCGTTGTTAACCAGCGACATGACCGCAGACGAAGCCGCCCAGCTAACACCTGTCTTTCAAACGCTCACCGATCACCTTAGTCTGGATGGCGCCATGTTGCTGTGCCACTCCCGGTCATTGTGGAACCAACTTTATTTCACTACGGCACAGTCCCTCGATAGCGAATTTATTGAGTCTTTACTGCCCCAGTTTCGTGCGGAGAGTCGCTGGCAGTGTCCGGCTGGTATTCTGGATTTTGCCCTGCCAGGTCATGATGAACTGCTAGGCCTGACAAAGTTCAGCGAGCCATTGAATATTGAGCTCACCCTGTGCGTAATGCTTAAAGCTGGCACCACTGCCGATGAAGCGCTGTTTAATCGTTTACAGCATTATCTGGCGATGCTTACTACCCTGTGTGAACATATTACCCGGCAGCGCATTTTGCAGGCGAGGTTAATCAAGAAAAAACGCCTCGGATTTATTGTCGAGGCTACCGGAGCTGGTACCTGGGAATGGGAAATTCCCACCCAGCGCGTGCAACTCAATGCGCGCTGGGCCAATATGCTCGGCTACGAACTCAAAGAGTTGGGCCCGCTATCCTTAGATACCCTATTTAATGCCATGCATCCTGAGGACCACGATAAAGCCAGGGCATTACTGCACGATTGTCTGCAAGGCCACACCGAATTCTACGATTTCGAATGCCGTATGCGGCATAAAAATGGGGAGTGGCTGTGGTTTCTCGATCGCGGCAAGGTCACCGAGATAAGCGCGAACGGCAAACCACTGCTGATGGCCGGCACCCATACCGAAATAAATGAAAAAAAACGTATCGAGATCGCGCTGGCTGAAAAAGCCAGTTTCCAGCAGTTAATGTTCGCTCACCTGCCGGTGTATTTATTTGTTAAAGACACCGATTACCGCATTGTCATGGCCAATGATAAGTTTATCTCGCTTTACCCCCCCGAGAAACGGAATAACGTTATTGGCTTCACAACGCTTGAGGAATATAACAAGGATGAGGCTGCGCAATTCTTGCGTATGGATATTCTGGCCTTTGCCTCCGGGAGCTCCGAAAACGAAGAGCAAATCCAGTTTCCCAATGGCGAAATACGTACTTTATGGACCAAGAAGATCCGCTTTGAGGATGCCCGGGGACAGTCATTTATCCTGGGTGTGGCAACCGACATTACCAACGTGAAGGCCAGTGAGCTGGCCATGCAACTGGCAAAAAATGAAGCGGAACAGGCTAATCAGGCCAAAAGTGAGTTTTTAGCCACCATGAGTCATGAGATCCGCACCCCAATGAACGGCATTATGGGGATGTTAGAACTCGCGGCACGGCACGCCAGCGAGGAGCAACAAAAGCGCCGCCTTGAACTTGCTCATACCAGCGCCAGTGCATTGCTCACCATCATTAACGATATTCTCGATTTTTCGAAGATCGAAGCGCAAAAAATGGAGTTGGAATACGCGCCTATCGAAATCGATTTACTGGTACAGCGAATAGTCGAAGAGCAGCTAACCCATTTGAAAGATAAGCCTGTACAACTCCTGGTCGACCTGAGTGCGTTACCTTTTAGTTCGCTTACCGGCGATGAAGTGCGCTTAGGGCAGGTGTTATCCAATCTGTTGTCTAATGCGGTTAAATTTACCCCTGAGGGGGAAGTTCGCCTTAACTTGCGCAGTATTCGGCTCGACAGCGAGCATATTCTGCTCGAAATCACCGTGGAAGATACCGGGTTAGGCATGACAGACGCTCAGCAACAAGTCTTGTTTCAACCATTTACCCAGGCCGATTCATCCACTACCCGGCGCTTTGGTGGTACTGGTCTCGGGCTGTCCATTGTGCAACGCCTGACTCACCTGATGAAAGGCAAAGTTACCGTAACCAGCAAGCTTAATGAAGGCAGTCAGTTTACCGCTACGGCAACGCTGATGTCGCCGGTCCGCCAACAACAACTGCCGGAAGTGGGTGGCGTTATTGTGTTGAGTTCCCGGCACGGTCAGGCGCGTTTGTTATGTAAACAACTGGCAGCCTGGAAGATTCGCTTTGTATTAATTGACTCGCTCGACGCATTGACTCAGTTCAGCGAAAAGATGCCGCCTAACATGGATTGGCTGATTATTGATGCTGCACTGCAAACTAACTTCAGCACCTGGAAAAACAGCGAAAAGCACGCTCACCGGGTTACATCATTACCCGTAAATCAAGCTGTACTTGCCGAACGCAATTCCGGCGCTCACGCTACGCCACCAAACGACCCAAAACTGCATACCCTGAACAAGCCGGTTTTACGGCATGAGCTTTTCGCTTTGTTACAGGGCTCAGCCAAAGACGTTTCAAACAACACAGAAGCAGCCTTTATCCCGCCCCGCGAAACGGCGGTCCCCACTGGCCGCATTATGATAGCGGAAGATAATCCGATTAACCGGGAAGTTGCTTATTATATGTTGCAGGACTCAGGCTTCTCGGTAGTGTCAGCCGAAGATGGCAAACACGCAATCGATCTGCTGAAAGCCAGTAACGATATTGAGCTAATTCTGATGGATTGCCGCATGCCGGTAATGGATGGCTTTGCTGCTACCCATGCAATCCGAACCGGCAAAGCAGGCGAACATTACAGAAACATTCCCATCGTGGCATGTACCGCCAATGCCTCTATGCAAGACAAACAAGAATGCTTGCAAGCCGGCATGGATGCCTACATCACTAAACCGTTACGCAAGAAAATTCTGCTCGACACAATCTTAGCGATGCTAAAACCCGACTACACAATCTGACAATACTGGCTTTTTTCCGGTCTTCCTGTCAGCTCTCATTGTGCGTCATACGCACTACTATGAGCTGGCAGTTTACTTTTTAATTACGGAGAAAGACCATGAGCAAAACAACCCTTACCCCACTTCCGACTCACCAACTCTTAGACGTTAGCGGCGCCGGTGCTGTTACATTACCAGGCCTGGATCCCATTCCCATGCCTGCCCCCATGCCCGGCCCGGTGATCATTCCCGACGACAAAGAAGACGACACCATATTTGTTGGGCTTAAGGTAACCCCGATGGAATAAGTCGCTTTACAAGGGGCAGGCGGCAACTGCCGCCAGTCTCTATGCTTGCAGCGGCTCCAGTTTTCCCAGCGGATCGGCTAAGGACTCTGGTGGTGAGGTAAACCAGGCGGGGCCATCAGACGTCATATACAAACAATCTTCCAGTCGTACGCCAAACTCGCCGGGTAAATAAATGCCGGGTTCATTAGAAAAGCACATACCGGCTTGCAGCAGAGTACTTTCGCCTTTTACGAAATTAACGCTTTCGTGCCCTTCCATACCAATGCCATGACCGGTTCGGTGAGATAGTCCGGGCAATACATAATCCGGCCCGTAACCTAATGCGGTATAGTGTTGGCGCACCGCATCGTCCACACTACCGGCAGGTTTACCGAGTTGCGCCGCGGCAAATGCGATCTCCTGCCCTTTACGTACGGTTTGCCACACCTGCTGTTGCTTTTTATCAGGCTCACCAAACACAAAAGTCCGGCTAATATCAGACTGGTAACCGTGCACAGCACAGCCGCAATCCATTAAGACCACAGAGCCATTCGCGATGACCTGCTGCTGACGGGTACCGTGAGGGTATGCGCTGGCTTCGTTAAACAGTGCCAGGCTCCAAGGCCGGGTGCCTCCCAGCGCCTCCATGGCCTGGTTCATCATGCTCTTTACTTCGGCCTGCGACATGCCTATGCGTAAGCGTTTGTACACATAGCCGTATGCCGCCAGGGTGATTTCGTTGGCTTTATGCATCAGCATGAGTTCATGCGCCGACTTCATCATTCTGCAGCCGCGGGTTACCGGTTCGGCGCTTACCGCGCTCAGCTGTGGGTTAGCACTAAGGATCCCGTCGGAGACAAAAAAGCGCACACTGTTTTCAAAACCAACGGTGCCCTTTTTAATACCGCGATCGGCAAGGATTTTCGCCACTAACTCAAATGGACTCTCATGTTCCTGCCATACCCGCACATCATCGCCTACTTCCAGGGATTCGCGGATACTGGGCTCTTCAAAGAACGGGCACACTACGCCAATCTCGCCTTCACGGGGGATCACTACCCCGGTAAGCCGTTCACTGCGCCACCACTGAATACCGGTGAAGTACACCATGGCTGCACCAGGCTCCAGAACAATGGCATCGATGTTTTGTTGTGTCATCAGTTGTTGTGCCCGGGCGATCCGGGTAAGTCTTTCACTGGCAGAAATGGGCGACAAATCGCCTACCAGTGATGACAAAGAAGCCAGTTCTTCATGCTGCTCTGCGGCACCTGCCTTGCCGGCCAGCAACAAACTTACGCTACCTAAACCGGTTAATTTTAAAAATGTACGTTTATCCATATCTCGTTCTTCTTGTTTGGATGTTAAAATTGATGCGTAAACACTGAGCGCGAGGGGATCTCTATCAGGCGGGTCTGTCGCCCATCCAGATACCACACGCCGGTGTCATCAAAAAACGCATCTTCTTCCAGCATAATGCGAATTTCTTTACCCCAGGGTTCCACCCTCACTGCGTTATTCAACTCAATGCTGTAGGCAGTATTTATATGCAGCGGATAATCACCGTCGCCCGGTACACCGCCCTGCTTATCCCACATACCCAGCGTGGTGCCAGCGGCATGACCGTGATAACCCAGCGGATGAGTATAAATAGTCGGTTTTAACCCCGCCGCCTTTGCTTTGGTCAGGCTGCTTGCCAGTACCTCATTACCAGTGCGGCCTGCAGCGAACTCACCGATAAAGATATCCTGTAACTGATTGCCTTTTTGTAGCGCCTGCTGCAGGTATTTCGGTGCACTATTCTCACCAGGCATCAAAATGTAGGCATGCTGCTGAGTATCGGTATTAAGGCCCATATAGGTAATGCCAAAATCAACGTGCAGTAAGTCACCGGGCATAATTACCTCAGCCTTATCGTCGTCAAACGTGGATTCATGGTCAAAGCGTTGATTATCGCTTCGCTGTAAGGAGACAGATGGATGAAACCAGGTCGACAGTTTTAATTCCGCAACCCGCTCTCTGAACCACCACACCAGATCGTCGGTGGTGGTTTTACCTACCGTGATAGTTTTGGCTGAAAAGCCTTCGGCGATGATCTGATGGGCTACCGCGACCATGTTCTTGTAATGAGCAATTTCGGCATCGATGCGGGTTTCCAGCCAGCTTACGGCCAGCGCTTCGGCAGATACTACCCGCGACTGGTATTTTTCAGGGAGTTCAGCCATTAATCTTTCACGATCGGTAACGGTAAGACCATCGGCATGGGCCCAGATTTCGGACTGGTTTACGCCAATAGTTTTCGGCTCAAAACGTTTAATAATCGCATTCAGCGCCTGCCACTGATCCGGCTGCGCGGATTTATCCCAGGCGCGCTCAAACATACTACCCACTTTGTAAGGGGCTACCGCCAGCGTATGCACCTTGCCTTTTTCATCCCTGGCGATAACCAGAATAGTGGTGCGCCTGGCAGTTTGCAGCCAGTCTGCCGGCAGGAAGTTGCGTAAAACGGGATCTTCATTGTACTCACGGCTAATCATCAGCCACATATCGATGCCACTACGGGCCATTAACTGAGGTAATAGTTGCTCCACCCGCTTTGCCAGCAAGGTATCCTGCACTTGTGCGCGTTCGCGCAATGAGAGAAGTTCGTCGGCCGGTGCTGCCTGACTGTTAAATACGGCCAAACCGCTCAGTAGCAGCAATACATTCAACACTCGCATACCCGGTATGCTCCTGATTGTGATCTAAGACTTAGCTACTGTATGCGCGCCGGGCCGCCGTTGCAACGCCAGCGCGATAAGCTGGCGTGCGATGAAGTTAAAGGTGGTTTTTGAACTGGCGAGTTACCAGCCCATTGCCTGGGTAATAAAGCGTTGTTTTATGGACGGGATTGCATCGGCCGTGCACATGCCCACGCCGCGGATTAGTTTCTTAAGCGGATGGCTGCCACCAAACAGTTGCTTAAAGCTTTCCATGGCTGCAATCATCTTAACCGCTTCACTCTTTCGGGCCCGTTCAAAAGCCCTTAACTGACGCGCCTGATGAAACGCTGCCTGCTCGGCGGCCAGCTTCTGCAGGCTGTCTGCCAGCGCAAAAGCATCCTGTAAACCCAGATTTGCGCCTTGTCCGGCTAATGGATGGATCGTGTGCGCCGCATCACCAATAATGACCAGGCCATCGCTGAGCCACTGGCGGGCATAGCGCATGGTTAATGGGAAGTGCATGCGCGCGCTTTCAACGGCGATTGCGCCCACATCGCCTTCAATAGCAACCTGCAAAGCTTTGGCGAAGTCACTATTAGACAACGCCAGTAACTCGTCGGCTTGCTGACTGTTCTGCGACCAGACAATCGAGCATAAATTAGGATCGCTCAAGGGTAACAAGGCCAGGGGCCCGGTTGGCGTAAACACCTGGCGCGCCACTTTACCGTGAGGCGCTGTGGTTTTGATGGTTGCCACAATGGCGGTATGACCGTAATCCTTGAACGTCAGCGGAAAGTTGGCGTATTTACGAATAGCTGAATTAGCCCCATCGGCCCCCACTAACAACCGGCAGGACACCACTTCGTCACTGTCCAGCATAAGCATGGTTTCGGATTGTCCGGTTAACACTTTGGCAATGTGAGTCGACGGTAACATCTGCACATTGGACTGCTGACTTACCTGATGATGTAATGCGTTAACCAAAGACTGGTTTTCGATGATGTGTCCCAGTTCGGAGGTGCCCATTTCTTCACTGCTGAACTGGATCCGACCAAAACTATCCTGATCCCAAACCTGCATCTGCGTATAAGCACTCAGGCGTTGCTGGTCGAGATGTTGCCACACACCCAGTTGCTCAAGCACCTGTTTATTGGCCGCGTTAATCGCTGACACCCGCAGTTCGGGCTGCTCTGAGAGAGGCTTAGCTATGGGAGTGGTGTCGATCAGAATAACCGACAGATCGGCCTCGTTCAGAGACCGGGCAAGAGCTAGTCCCACCATGCCTGCGCCAACAATTGCAATGTCCGCCTGATACATATTTTAAGTCCTGTATTATTTGGATTTAGTGTCCAAAACCCATGGTCTGACGAACAAACTTCTGCGACAGTCCGTCGCAAAACTCCATTGCCAGTAAGCCGGCATTCCGCCCTGCCACCAGCGGTGCATACTGATTGGAGAACAACCTTACCAGACCATCCGTTAAACCGATGGTAGCCGCTTTATCCTTTACTCTGCTTTGCCGGTATTGGTTTAACACTGCAAAAGCCCCGGGATCAGTTGCACCTTCCAGTATATCGGCCAGTGCCAGTACATCCCTGAGCCCAAGGTTAAAGCCCTGCCCTGCAATGGGATGCAACGCCTGTGCACCATTGCCAACTACCACGCAACGATGGCCGGTAAATTCGCGGATCTGATTTAACACCAACGGGTAACTGTGGCGGCTGCCCACCTTGTTAATCAGGCCATGTCGGTAGCCGATTTGCTGCTGCAAGCGGCTGATAAACTGCGCCTGTGGCCACGCCAGGGCGGCTTCAGCTTCGTCGTGGCTTAACGTCCAGACTAACGAGTAACAATTAGCGTAGTCACTGCTGTCATCTTCAGTAAAGGGCAGCAGCGCCAGTGGCCCGTTTGGCGTAAAGCGTTCGTGGGCCCAGCCGTTATGCGGCTCACTTAATTGCACGTTGGCAATGAGCGCAGACTGGCCGTAGTCTTCGCTGCTGCGCTTGAAATTAAGTTTATCCGCCAGCTCAGAGCGCCCGCCATCAGCCAACACCAGTAAACCGGCGGTTATCGTGCTGCCATTGCTAAGCTGAAGCTCAATGCTATCGGCAGACTGGTTAATTTCATCAACCGTGACGCCTTCCAGAACCGTGAGTTGTGGCATCCCGGCGGGAAAAAGCTGCTGGCCGAGTGCCTGAATTCCCACTACCTGGCCAAAACTTTTTAACTGATAATCACTGGCGTGCAGGCGGGTCTGGCCAATAAATCCCTGGTCGGAAACCAGTATATGTTCGATAGGCGTAGCAAAGGCTTTTTTAAGATCTACGCCCAGCTCAGTTAGCGCCTGTTCGGTGCGTTTTGCCAGGGCGATTACCCTGGCATCAAACCCCGGATGGCTGTGCGGATCCCGGCTAAACTGGTTAGCGTCGATTAAGGTAACACTGTGGCGGCCCTGCCTGACCAGCAAACGCGCCAACGCAGAGCCCACGGCTCCGCCCCCCACAATAACAATGTCTGACTGGTTATTTTTTGCCACTGACTGTGTTTAATCCTTCTACGGGCAATCAGCCCTCGGCCATTAAGGCTTCAATGTCTGCAATGGTTTTCGGCACGTCACCGGTTAACATCTGGTAACCCTCACCGGTAATAACGATATTATCTTCAATTCGGATCCCTATGCCGCGATACGGCTCAGGAATATCGTCTTCAACCGGAATATACACACCCGGCTCAACGGTAATAACCATACCGTCAGCCAGCGGTCTGGGTTGGCCGTCCTGCAGGTAATCGCCTACATCATGGACGTCGAGGCCAAGATAATGCCCCAGACCATGCATAAAAAAGCGTCGCCAGCTTTTACTGGCCAGCGCTTGTTCCGGGCTTTCTTTTAATAAGCCTAATTCGCACAAGCCACGGCAAATAACCTCAATAACCACTTCCGTCACGGCCGGTAATGTTACCCCGGCTTTGAGTTGCGCCAAAGCGGCGAGTTGTCCATCGAGCACCAGTTGATACACCCTGGCCTGCGCCGCTGTAAATTTGCCGTTAACCGGAAACGTACGGGTGATGTCGGCAGCATAGCCGTGAAATTCGGCCCCTGCGTCGATCAGGATCAAGGAACCATCCGCTATTTGCTGGTTATTTTCTGTGTAATGCAGAATGCAGGCATTCTCGCCCCCGCCCACTATAGTGCCGTAAGCGGGTTGCCGGGCACCGGCCATGGCAAACTCGTGATGCAACTCGGCTTCAAGCTGATACTCGTAGCAGCCGGGCGAGGCAAACTGCATAGCCCGGCGGTGAGCCCGGGCTGATATTTCAGCGGCCTGGCGCATAACGCCAATTTCTTCGCGCGATTTAAGTAACCGCATTTCGTGAATTAACGGCCGGCAGTCCACCAAAGCAGTGGGCGCTACGCTTTGTTTTGGTGTTTTACGCAGGGTATCGAGTACGGCAAATACCGCCTCATCGGCAAATGCAAATTCGCCCTGTGGGAAAAAGATCTGCTGATGGCCCTTAAGCCATTCGCTCAGCACCTCAGGCAACACATCAGTGGGATAAGCTTCATCCAGCTTTAACGTTTCCAATGCTTGCTCCGGCCCCAGCCGCTTACCGTGCCAGATTTCAAGCTGCGGATCTTTCGCCTGACATACCAGGGCGCGATAATCCCCGGTGTAACGTTCATGGTTGGATAGCAACAACCAGGCGTCAGGTTCACTAAAGCCGGTCAGATACCAGAAATCGCTGTTTTGTCGAAACACATATTCGGTGTCACGGCTGCGGGTAACCCGTTGCGCTGCCGGCAGTACCAGCACGCTCGACGGCGGTAAATGGCGCAGCAGGCGGGTTTGGCGCTGGCGAAATTGTTTGTCCGTAACCATTAATGTACAGAAGGCGTGTCTTGTTGGTCGTCAAGCAGTGACTGACCCAATTCGTTAAAACACAGCAGTGCAGATATGCGCACGTATTCCACCACTTCGTGCAGGGCTTGCTCTGACTCTTCGTCATCGTTCATGGGTTCTTCCATACGGGCGATATCCGAGAAATCCTGCAGCGCTTCACGCACGTCATCGGAGCAATTGCTGAGCTTTTGCTGATACAAACCAAATCCGGCCATAAAGCCCTGAACCCAGTTTATAAGTGCCAGACCGCGGTCGTT
>CATMRP010000106.1 GCA_950073835.1 uncultured Alteromonadaceae bacterium | reverse complement strand
GGCGAATGTTACAAAGTGTGTGATACACACGATTAACAATCGGGGATTCCGGACCGTTTAACTGCAGTTATATCCCTTTTGTCGCAAAATCTCAAATAGACGTCGATTAACGCTTTGCAGGCAACCTTTTGCTGCTCTGCCCCTACTGTATAAGGGCGAAAGGAAGAGTCAGGCTTCATCTTCCACAACCGAGTCAGCGATAGGTAGAGGATAGTGTCATGCAAAAAGTTAACAGTGTAATTCGTTCAGCGTTATTAATTGGTACCACAGTAGCAGCAACATTGGGTGGAATTTCTTCTGCTCAGGCCAGCAAGTTACCCGGTGCCCTGGAAGATAAATTAGTCGCGGTTTGTCAGGCAATCAAAGATGACAGCCGCATTGAGCTGCACAGAGCCGTAAGGGACAGCGGGGTAAGTTACCGTCGGCTGGCCCGTGGACTGGTATGTGATGGCATGGATATGTACACCTTTGCATTACAGCATGGTGCAAATAATACCGGTGCGGTGATTGCCAAACGCACCAACCTGGAAGAACAGAGTTTAACCGCGAAGCAGTAGGGTAATGGTTTTAGTTCCCTCCCTGGGGTTTGGGCTGTGTCTTTCACAGCCCTTTTTTCGGAGTCTGATATGGAAGCGATACCGTCAGATAATATGGTAGTGCGATTTATAGGTAAGCCGAGCGCGGAAGTTGAATCCTTCCATGAGTTTTTATCCCAGCACTTTGTTAAGCCTTTTGAGTTTACGTTTACCGCCGATCTTACTGAGGCGGCGTTGAATGAACTGATTGCCAGCCATCCGGCAGTTGCCCCCAGTGTTTCCTGTCAGCCACCACAGATCCAAATAGTAGTTACCGATCATTCCACCGTAAAAGCGTTTACTGAAACCGGGCTGCGCGGTGTAACCAGCGTCATGTGCGGCCACTCCAATCAGGATGCATTACAGGCGTTTAATGCCGGTGTCGGCGTGTTTTTTTGTTTATCCGCCAGTCTGGAAGAAAAGCGCAGGCAAATTCATCGCTTGTACCTTAGATACCAAACCCGGGTAGAGGCTTTGAAGTGGCACCTGGTCAGCGAAGAACTCGCCCGCCAGCGCGCCTGTTCTCCGGCCCGCCTGATGGCCGAACTCACTAACGTTAAGTCAAATTGCTCAAGGCCGACTCACCAAATCGCCATGCGATGTGGTGTGGACTGGCAGTATGTTGACTGGCAAACCATTCGTTATGTAGAAGCCGCAGGCGACTACATGTGCGTTTACACTCAGGAAGAAACCCTGATTGTACGTTCTACGCTAACCGACATGGCCAGGCGGTTGCCCAAACATGTGTTTACCCGCGTGAACCGTTCAATCATTGTAAATACTCAGTTTGTAAAACGACTTATCAAACTCAACTCCCGGGTAAACTATGTGGAGCTTCAGGATGGCAGTAAGGTGAAAATTAGCCGGCGTTTGCTGCCGGTTTGTCATCAGCAACTCGATGCCGCACTGTCTCAGTCATGAAACAACGTCCCGCACGCCCATACATCGATATTGCTGTGAGGGTGGTTGCCCACTTTCAATATTTCGCTAGTTAATCCTACACATAAGTTACTACAACCTAAGTCGGGTAGTGGTTTTCATTTAACCTCGTTATTATCAAACCTAATCTATCCTGTGGAGCATTTTGAGTGCATGTAACATCAACCCTGACCGGCTGGCTGATTATTGTTGGCTGTTATCTGGTGGGCGAATTTTTGGTCTTGGTGACAGATTTGCCATTGCCGGGGGCGTTAATAGGTTTGTTACTGTTGCTTGGCGGGCTGCTATTGAGGCAGCGTCCACCCGAAACGGTAGGACGGGGCGCCCAACCACTGCTTAGCCATATGTCGGTGTTATTTGTGCCTGCGGTGATTGGGGTGGGGTTATTCTGGGCGGAGGTACGTGAAAATGCTCTGGGTATTGCGCTCGCATTGGTGGCAACTACCATCGTGGCGCTGGGCGCTACCGCGTGGTTTGCGCAACGGCTTCTGATAAAAGCCAAAAGGCCTGACTAATGTTAAGAGCAGAGCTGGCAATTAAGCAGATTATTAGTCGCTTCAGTGACGTTGTAAGCAGCACGGCTTCGGTAAATGGCGTGTTGTGGCTGGCGGTTACGCTGGCTTTTTATGCCGTTGCGCTCAAAATTTTCCGTGCTTCCAAAGGGCATCCGCTGGTGCACCCGCTTAGCATTACCACCTTAGCCGTGGCAGCGGTGATGTGGTTTGCTGATATCTCTGCCGCTCAATATCGTGAGTTCGCATTATTATTACACTGGTTATTAGGGCCTGCTACGGTGGCGCTTGCTGTGCCTATGTACAATCAATGGCAAAATATCCGGCAGTTGGGGGCTCCACTCATTTTAAGTGTGATGGTTGGAGGGGCTCTGGCACCGCTTCTGGCATGGGGTGTTATTTACCTGACTAACGCACCGATGGCGATCCAAATGACGATGCTGGTGAAATCCATCACCAGTCCGTTAGCCATGGAAACCGGCGCGGCGATTGGCGGTATTCCGGCCCTGGCGGCAGTCTTTGTTATTCTTACCGGTATTGTAGGCGCCCTGGCGGCGCCACTTACCTATCGATTACTTAATGTCACTATGCCGGATGCCCAGGGGGTAGCGCTGGGTGCGGTATGCCATGCTGTAGGCACGTCCAAGGCTTTACAAATGGGCGAAGTGCAGGGGGCACTTGCCACGGTAGGTTTGGGCCTTAATGGTATTCTCACCGCGGTTGTCCTACCGGTGATTCTGTAAGGTTTGTCATCGCTGTAGCGCACAAATACCGCTTGTTAAGTTGATTTTTGCCGTCTGCCTGCTATTTGTTAAAGGGTGCTTACTGCATTGTTTAGTGCTGTTTCTTAACCCTTGGATAGCTATGTATTCAGTTTTGATTTGTGATGACTCGCTGGTGGCCCGCAAGCAGGTAGCAAAGTGCCTGCCACAGGACTGGGACGTAGCTATTCATTTTGCTAAGCATGGTGGCGAGGCCGTTGAATGTCTGGCCGCCGGTAAAGGGCAGTTATTACTGCTCGATTTAAACATGCCGGAAATGGACGGCTATCAAACCCTTCAGGCCATCGGCCAACAAGGGTTAAAAACCAATGTGATTGTGGTGTCTGGCGATGTCCAGCCCGAAGCTCGTGAGCGGGTAATTAAGCTTGGAGCACTGGATTTTATTCGTAAGCCGGTCAGTGCCGCCGAATTACTGGCAGTGTTAAGTAAACATCAACTGATCAATGCGCCCGTAGAGGAAGAGCCAAAAGAGTTTGAGCCGCTGGATCCTGATATTCGTGACTGTTATCAGGAAATCACCAATATCGCCATGGGCAGAGCGGGCGATCATCTGGCCCGTACGCTGAATGTGTTTGTTCATTTGCCAATCCCAAACGTTAATCTGATTGAGGTGTCGGAGCTGCATATGCTGCTTAGTGATATCGAAAATCATGAGCGGGTCAGTGCGGTTTGTCAGGGCTTCGTGGGGCCAGGAGTTCAAGGTGAAGCGCTGTGTATTCTAAGTGACTCAAGCCTGGACGATGTGGCCCGGATTCTTAACATTTCTGGTGCGGTTGACGATCAGAAGCAACTGGAGTTGCTAATGGATGCGGCCAGCATTCTCATTGGTACCTGCCTGAGCGGCATTGCCGAACAGCTGGATGTGAGCTTTGCCCAGGGACAACCGGTGGTGCTAGGCCAGCATCGTAACATCACCGAAATCATTGCTACCAATAAATTAAAGTGGAAAAGAACCCTGGCAATTGAAATTTCTTATGGCCTTGAAGGTTACAACACTGTCTGTGAGTTGCTGCTGTTATTTACCGAAAACTCCATGGAAACACTTAATTATAAACTTGCTCACTTGCTGGAGGACTTCTGATGACCAATGAATCCGTAGATGACATGCTGGAGTTTCATTGGATCATCGACATGCTGCAAACGGTGGATGTGGGTATTGTTGTGTTGGATCGCGAGTTTAAAATCAAAATGTGGAACGGTTTTATGGAAAGCCACAGTGGCAAGTTGCCCTCTGAGGTGCGCGATAAAACCCTGTTCAGTATTTTTGAGGACATTAATCACGAGTGGTTTTCGCAAAAAGCTAAACCGGTATTTGAACTCAAAACCCGGGCGTTTATGCTATGGGAGCAGCGCCCTTATCTGTTTAAGTTTTCCAATTACCGGCCTATCACCGGCAGTGAAGAATTCATGTATCAAAACATTATTTTGTCACCACTGGTATCGGCAACCGGCAAAGTTGAACATATCAGTATGATGATTTATGACATGACCGATATTGCCAGTGGTAAAAAGCAACTCGAAGCATTACAGGTATTACAGAGTGAAGCCTCGGAGCGAGGCGCAAACAGCCGGGCCTGACCTATGGCAGGTTATATGCGATGAGTTGTCGCGAGTACTGTAGCATTCGCCGCTCGTTGTTGTAGGTCGCTGTATTCAACCTGATTTTTAGCAATCTGGTCTAAAGCGACTTTTCATTTACGGTTTTGGTTTCACAATATCGTTATGAAAAGCGTATCTCATTTTTTATTGTGTATTATGTGTTGGTTGCCGGCTGGTCTTTCAGCTCCGGCCGTGGCGCATTACAGCTGCGATGTCGATTTAAATTACGGGGTTGTGGTAAATGACGATCAGTTACGTGTCCTCAAAGAATATCTCACCTTGTATCAAATCAACCATCAGCAACAGTTGTTTGTGGCTGGCGACTGGCTCACCCTTGACGACAAGCAGGCTGCACTGGTAACCGACTACGCCAAAGGGTTGCATTCGGTGGTACCGCAAGTCACATTGCTGGCGACCACGGGTATTGATTTAGCTACCGACACTGTACAACAGATGTTTCTGTCTTTATTGGGCAGCGATCATGACAGTTACGAAAAACTCAACACTGCCATGGATAAAATGAAAAAGCGGGTACGCAGAAAGTTTCGCTATGCCCGCAGCCATTATTACCTGGGGCCTAGTTCCAGTGAAGTGTTGGATGAGTTGGCAGAGACCGATTTAATGGTGCCGTTATCCCAAACGTTAGCCACTTCAGTGGGGAGTATTCTAACCACTCTTGGGGCTATGGACTCCGATAAGCTGGCGGTAGATCGCACTGAAATGGCGGTTATCAACCAGCGAATTGCGCATTACGCGGCCACGTCTGATGGTGATGGCCCCCCGGTTGATACTACCTTGCCGCAAAAGGCGCGCTGGTATTGCGACTATTTCAAAAAACTCGATATGCTTGAAAAACAAATGCAGAATACCATTCCACAATTGGCTGGTATCGATTTAATTCAGCAAACCGAACATAAAAATTGATCACACCGGAGTGTGTGTCACCCGGAATGCCTGGTCTCAATACATCCACTGCGTTATCCCTGCAAGCTTTTGAACGGAGATCTCCTGGGGTTCTCTTATTCGTCATCCCCGCAAGGTTTTGAGCGGGGATCTCCTTCGCCATCCCGCAAGCACCTCCTTCGTCATCCCCGCATGCACCCCTTTCGTCATCCCCGCATGCTTTTGAGCGGGGATCTCCTTGGTATTCTTTTGATGTGTAGACTGCATAACAATGTTTGGGAGATCCCGGCTCGTGGGCCGGGATGACAGATATACTTGGGCCGGGATGACTGATATACTTGGACCGGTATGACAGTAATAATAGGGTCGGAATAACATTAAAATTGGGTCATAAAGGCATTGTTTTATTTAAGTAGTGTCGATACCGATTGCGAAACATTTACAGCGCCTTTATGGATTTCGTCCATGACTCCCTGCACCTGAGTGATCTGTTCGTTGGTTTGCTCCACATTCAGGCGCACATTCTGCATTTGTTCTGATGCGTTGCCCGATAACTGCTTATTTTCACTGACCACCGACTCGATTTCCACTGTAGACTCACTGGTGCGACTGGCGAGCTGGCGTACCTCGTCGGCGACAACGGCAAAGCCGCGCCCCTGATCGCCAGCGCGGGCAGCCTCTATTGCAGCATTCAGTGCGAGAAGGTTGGTTTGTTCGGCAATCGAGCGAATGGTGGAAACGATAGCGCCAATACTCGTTGATTGTTCGATAAGTTTTGTCATTAATTCATTGGCGGTATTCACCTGGCTGCGGGCGGAGTCCGATGCTACCACTGATTTTTTAAGCATAATATTGCCTTGATCGGCTATTTGTGCCGTTTCTTCTGCCGTCGAAAAAGCCAGCTCTGCTGCTTTGGTGATTAGCTGTTTTTCTTCTACCTGTGCGGTCACATCGGTAGCAAATTTAATCACTTTAACGACTTTGCCATCCGGCCCCAGTATCGGATTGTATGTTGCTTCAAGCCAGATTGGGTTGCCCTTCGCTGTGCGCCGCTCAAATAAGCCTGATTGGTGTTCACCGTTCCCCAACCGTTTCCAGAAGTCTTTATGAGTGTCCAGAAATTCCTGGGTACAGAACATGGCGTGATGCTTACTTTTGATTTGGTCCAGTGAATAACCCATGGCGGTGAGGAATTTGTGGTTGGCTTTGCGAACTTCACCTGTGGGGGTGAATTCGATAACCGCCGTTGATTTATCCAGTGAGTCATTGACAGCCTTAAGTGACATCACTTCATCCATTCTGTCGCTCACATCACTGGCAATTTTAAAGATTGAGCTTACCCGGTTGTTCCCATCAACAATGGGAATGTAGGTGGCCTCTAGCCAGATTGCATTGCCATCTGCCTTGCGGCGTTCAAATGTACCGGATTGCGATACTCCATCCTTAAGTTGTTGCCAGAATTTGGCGTAGTCCTGACTTTTAGCATAGCCGGATGAACAAAATATCCGGTGATGCTGGCCCTGAATCTGGTTTAATGAATATCCCACTGTCTTACAGAACAGCTCGTTAGCGTCGATAATTTCGCCGTTCGGGGTGAATTGAATAGTCGCCACCGAGTTTCTAATCGATCGGATAAGGTGCTGCGCGGTATCGGCCTGCGCTTTAATCTTATCGAGCTCCGCTTTATGGCGGGAAAGTGAAATTATCATCAATTTACCTCATACACTAAATACGGCGTTGATGCACTGTTCCCTGTCCACATGTTTCTGGTCGCCACTAACGATAGTCACCATGACCAACTAAACCTGTAAATCACTCTTGTATTTACAGTAAGCTAAGTATAGTCGGTTTTCGCGAATGTAAAATAAATGGTGATGGGCCAGTCAATGGCAACTGGCCCGCACTTTGAAGTGCACTCGGAAGCAGCTTAAAGCTGCGCTTTAGTGGCGGTGGCGAAGGCTACGTGTAGTTTGTGGTAGGCCGCTTCGTTGATAAAGTGGGGGTAAATGGTCTCACCCTGCCAGGCCTGGGGTTGTCCATCAAAAGACAAAAACACCGGCTCACCGGCGCTTACCGGGGCAAAGTCGTTGTCTTGTAAGGAAGGATGGATCATGGCCAGCCTCTCACCGTCTTCATTGAGCGGAAAGGTGATGTTTTCAATAAAACGAAACACGTCGCAGGGCGGGAGATCGGGCACTGAACCGCTGTTATAGGCATTCACAAAGTCGAGAATCGCCAGGGCCATTCGTTCTGTCAGGGTGTATACGTCCGCGCGCAATACGCCCTGAGGCTGTGCGCCAACTTCAATCATGATACCGCGCTTACCAATGCTACACAGATAAGCGTGTTCTGCAGTGGGCTTTTCGTCCTCTACCAGAATGTTGGCTTCTGGCATCTGCTGTTTTACATAGCGGGCGAGCTGGGTATGAAACTCATCGGCTTCCAGAATGATTAAGGTGGCTCCCATGGCGCTGGTGGTATTGTGGATATCAATGAGCAGGTCGATGTCAGACTTGCCTTTCGGCCCCCACTTTTGGTTGAGCGCATGGGCTAAACGGGCTTCCTGGCACTGTGGCTGGCGGGCTAGCAGGGCAGGTGTAAACTGGCGGTTGAGGTCTTCCTCTACAAACCGCACATTGGCATCGATAGCTGCCATATTCGACAAATAACAGTCGATGTTCAGCCCGTTATAGGCTGCCGGCACGCCGAATTTCTGCCAGTTTCTTACCAGTTGAATACCACTGGTTTCGTTACCGTGGGTACCGCCCACAATAGTGATGTTTGCGATCATTGGGGTTGGTCTCTAATGCTTAAAAAAGTCGCTGTGTTGTTCACTCAGCATGGCTTCAATATCTTCGGGATCCAGGTTGTTGATATCTGACTCCTGGGCCGGACTGGAGATCACTTTTTCTTCACCAGCCCACTCACCTAAATCAATCAACTGGCATTTTTTGCTGCAAAACGGGCGGTATTCACTGCTTGGTGACCATTCCACATCTTGCTGACAGGTTGGGCATTTTACTTTCACAATTAACACGCTGCTAAATCAAATTGAACCGGTTTTTCGACCGCGCCGGAGCGGCCTTCAGGCGGGTTATAGTACATAAAGCGGATAGCATAACGATACTTATTTCCACTCAGTACAGGGTAATATTCTTCGTTGGCGTCACATCGGATCCGAATCAACTCGTTACGATCGTCTGCTACGCCCTGATAAAAGCCGTTGGCAGCTTCCGTTGCACAAAAAGCGGTGCGCTCTCGCAAAAACGACAGGGCGATACTGATAGCCTCTTCGGTAAGTGCAAAGCACATGATCCACTGCTTTATATCTTCCTGACGTGCGGCAATCGGGCGGTGGCACCAATAGTGTAAATTGGGTAAATCGAAACTGCAGGTACCGCCCGGAATCGCAAAGCGCTGACGAATGCTGGCCAGAAATTTGTCATCACGCAGGACAGCGCTGATCTTCTTACTGACCTTAAGCTGGTCGCGCACGTTGATAATGGTTTTCAGAGTTTGTTGCAGGGCTTCGTTATCGATGTTGGGTAGCTGCGACCAATGCACCAGGTTTTTCTCGTGGCCATCCAGGTCTTTAATGATATCGGTACGAATGTCGATGCGTTCAAACAAGTCCAGTAAGGTAAACAGCTGTTCGAAGAAATACAGCGATAGGCCGTTATCAAGGCTCGCAGCACCCAGTTTCAGCTGTCCCATTAACTGTTCGATACGCAGATAGTTACGAACTTTTTCTTTCAGTGGGAATTCGTAGACTGTTGTGTTTGACATTCGGATCCTCGTCAATTATTCGCACTAGCGTACCAGCCCAGCCCGTAATTTACCAATGCATTCGCCAGCCACGGCGGTTATCTGGTCTTACAAACAAGAAGGAATTACATGACCGCTGCGCAGAATTTACTTACAAACGGGTAAGTTTAGCGGGTGTGATTTTAATAATGCATAAAAATCATTGGCTTAGCTTAATCTTTTAACCTGGAACGGCAGTTGCAGCAGTGAGATTGAAGTACAATTAAATTTAAGGAGAGAATAATGGCTACATCAAAATCTACCGCTAATGGTGCAGATACCTCAGGTCATCCTATGACAGATAAACTGCAATCCACACTGCATGATTCGCTGGATACGATTGCAGAAAAAGCGGCAACTGCTGAACAAAGCTTACGTGAGTCAGCGTCAGAATCGGCGGATAATTTGGCTGCGCGTCGTCGTCTGATGAAACAGAAATGGTTAGGTTCTTCAGTGCGCAATTATGCCGTGGAAAACCCTGTAGCGGCCGCGGGCATTACTTTCGCAGCCGGTATGCTGGTGGCCTCTTTGCTGAAAAAAAGCAAGTAATCAGAGGTGATGGATGAATCGATCATCTGTTAACGATTCAGCTACGCCCCGTCCGGATGGTAACGTGTCCGACGGGGCGTCGCCGCATCAGGAACAACCTGCAAAGCAGGTACCGCAGCCAGACATAACCCTGGATGAAGTGATCGCGGCGGTGACAGACCTTATAGAGGCAAAGAAGCTTCAGTTCAGTGCCCAATGGGAACTGGTAGGTGCCGAAGCAAAACTGCTCAGACAGTCTGTTCTCGTTACCGCACTTGCCACCCTGGCAACGTTTGCCTTTGGTTGTGTTTGCTGGTTAATTCTTAACGCAGCTTCGGCCGTTTTACTGGCTAAAGCCGGGTTACATGACGCTTGGGTAGCCGCTATCTTATTATTGGTCAACGGACTGTTGATGTTCATGGCGTGGCGTGTGGCGAAGGATGCGTTTAACCATATTTCCATTAATCCACTGGTAGCAGCCGTAAAAGGTGAGCCTGAAGAGGGCAATGCTAAAGCACAGCAAAATAAGCAGGAGCGCTAACATGGCCAATTTGTTTTTAAAACGTGCTATCGCGGAGCGCGAGCAACGCGTTCACGAATACAAGGAAATTAAACTGCTGGGCAAATACTGTCAGGAAGATGCCATTGCTGCCTCCAAGCAACTGCTGGCAACGCCACTGGGGTTATTCGGAAGTTTTTCGGCCGGAGCGTTTAAAGGCTGGCACAATGACGATCCGCACAAGGCCCACCGACGACGTAAAGCTGTATGGCGGTTTGCCAGGATGTGGATGCAACAAACCATGCTATAGCGCTTAGGTTAATGACAGTGTGCTTTAACGGGTTTTGGCGCGGGCCAAACCAAGATACTGCTCATGTAACTGCTTAACCTGAGCAACCGTGTATTGCTTATCCCGACTGTTATCAATCAGATCGTCGGCCTCGGCCAGGCGATTTTCCCGCGAAATCTGAGCCGCCATAATGCCTTTTATTGCCGCTTCGCTGCTGCCATCACGTGCGAGCGCGCGCTCCAACTGTACAGACTCCGGACAATCCACTACCGCGATGCGGTCGACCATTTTTTGCATGCCATTCTCAATCAGCAGTGGTACCGCGAGCACACCGTATTCGGAGCGGATGTTGCTTATCGCTTCGGCCATTGCCTCTCGAATACGCGGATGTAAACACTGATTAAGCCATTGTTTTTGCTCTTCGTTAGTGAACACTAACTCTCGCAAGGCGGCGCGGTTCAGCTCACCTTGTGCGGTTAAAATAGTGTCGCCGAAGTGAGCAGTGATAGCAGCAAGGCCAGGCGAACCTGGCGCCACAACGTCTCGGGCAACAACATCTGCATCGACCACTTCAATGCCAGCATTGGCAAAGGTATCAGTTACCAGTGTCTTACCCGAGCCGATACCGCCGGTAACACCAACCAGAAAAGGGCGTTTATCACTCATTCTAGTAACCCAGAGCCCAGCTAAGGTAGGCGGTTTTGATGGGTTCCTGATATAACAGGGTAAGCCAGCCGGCAATGGCCAGATAGGGGCCGAAAGGTATGGCTAATTCTTTACCTTGCTTTTGCCGGATCATGATGATGATACCGAAGATCGCACCAACAAAAGAAGACAGTAAAATAATAATCAGCAAACCCTGCCAGCCGGTAAATGCGCCCAGTGCAGCGAGTAATTTAAAATCACCGTAACCCATGCCTTCTTTTCCGGTAAGCAGTTTAAATGCCCAGTAAATACTCCATAAACTCAGATAGCCAATGGCCGCACCCAGAATAGCCTCGGAGGGCGACACAAAAATGTGATTGATACTGGCTAGCAGACCAATCCACAGCAAAGGCAGGGTTAGTTGATCGGGGAGGATCATTTTATCCAGATCGATAAAGGTCATGGCAACCAGTAACCAGGTTAATACGATGACGATTAAAGCCTGGGAGGATGGTCCGTAATGAAGTGCTGCCCACAGCGAGAGTATGCCGGTTAGCAATTCCACCGCCGGATAGCGAAATGAGATGCCGGTTTTACACTGACTGCACTTGCCGCCTAAAAACAAATAGCTAAGTACTGGAATATTTTCCCAGGCGCGAATGCGGTGGCCACATTTAGGGCAGGTGCTGTCGGGTTTGATTAAATCGAAGCGTTCGCTTTCAGTAGCAGGCTCGTCAGGATTGAAATAGCTTTGATATTCCCGCTGCCAGTCACGTTCCATCATGATAGGCAAACGATAGATAACCACATTTAAAAAGCTGCCCACCATCAGGCTGATAATGGCCGCCAGGGCATAAAAGAACCAGGGAGAGTGTAAACTAAGCTCAATGACAGATTGCATGCAGGGCGTAACCTATAATCAGAAAATGCAATTAAGAATAACAGCTTAGCTAACGTTAAACTACCATACCCATTTGGAAAATAGGCAGATACATGGCTACAATCAGGCCACCGATAACCACGCCTAGCACCGCCATGATCATGGGTTCGAGCAAGCTGGTTAACCCGTCGACCATGTCATCGACTTCATTTTCGTAAATGGTGGCGATTTTACTAAGCATCTCATCCACCGCGCCGGACTCCTCACCAATAGCAATCATCTGTGTGACCATATCAGGAAACACATCGGTGCTGCGCATGGCTGAATTCATTTGAATACCCCCGGCGACTTCTTTACGAATAAATAAAATCGCATCGCGATATACCGCGTTACCCGATGCCCCTGCGGCTGATTCTAAGGCGCCAATTAAGGGAACACCGGCTGCAAAAGTGGTGGCAAGCGTTCTTGTAAACCGAGCTATAGCGGCTTTACGCAAAATTTCGCCAATGACGGGAATTTTAAGGAGCTTGGCATCCAGGCTGTCTCGGAAATCTTTCGACTTGTTGTGATAAACCTTGAACAAATAAATAAAGACACCAATGCCCGCCAGCAGGAATACGCCATAATCCTGAACAAATCGTGATATCCCGAGTACAAACATCGTGAAAGCGGGCAGTGAAGCGCCAAAGCTGGAGAATATTTCTTCAAATTGTGGCACTACGAAGATCAATAATACTGCCGTTACGATAAAGGCTACTACCAGTACCGCAATCGGATAAAACATGGCTTTTTTGATTTTGGACTTAAGTGCTTCGGCTTTTTCTTTGTAAACCGCAATACGGTCATAGATAGTTTCCAGCGCACCTGACTGCTCGCCGGTTTCCACCAGGTCGCAGTATAAATCGTCAAAATATTTTGGATGTTTGCGCAGTGCATTCGACAACGGCGTACCGGCTTTTACGTCGTCACCAATTAGAATGAGCACTTTACGCATTGAGGCTTTTGAATGACCCGCTGCCAGCATATCGATGGTTTGAATCAGGGTAACACCCGCTGCCAGCATAGTGGCCATCTGGCGGGTAATAACACAAATATCCGCGGGGGTGATTTTGTCGCCACCGCGACCAAACAAAGGTTTGGATAATTTTCTGACTTTGGTTGCCGATATCCCGCGGCGGCGAAGTAAGTTTTTTGCTTCCTGAATAGACTTGGCGCTGGTTTCACCTTTTATGGTTTGACCTTTAGCATTTTTGCCTTGCCAGGTGTAGGTGGTTAACGCTTGTTCTTTAGCCATCGTTATTTCTCACTGTTCAGAAAGCAAAAAGCCCAGTGAAAACTGGGCTTTGAGGAAAATTCCTATTTAGCAGATTGACGCTGCGCCACAAGTACCTGATTCAGCCCAAGTGATTTGACCGTTTGCAAAAGTACCGGTCAGGATGTAAGTCTCACCATTCAGACCGCCGGCAGATACTGCAGTGGCAGTGATAGTTCCTGCAGTTTCATCCCATACCAGAGAGTCAACGTTACCGTATTGGTTAGAGTTGGTAGCATTAATTGCAATTGGAACACCGTTGTTGCCGTGAGCGCATGAAGCCAGTGCACCTTCAGTCTGAGCACAGATTTCAATCGACGTCTTCAGTGACTGAGTAGCGCCAACCACTTCAGAGAATTTCGCTTTGTTGGTGTAAGTCTGGTAAGCAGGTAATGCTACTGCTGCCAGAATACCGATGATGGCAACAACGATCATCAGTTCGATTAAGGTAAAGCCTTTGTTGTTCAGTTTGATATTTTTCATGGTCACATTCTCCGGGTCGCAAAACAATAAAATGTCAGCATTTAATAAGGTTAAGGTTGATACCTGAGGCGTCGTCACTTACGTCCCCGGTACTTGATTCTCAGTATAGAACCATCTAAGCATCTGACAAGTATTAGGAATTATACTCAAGTGTTGGAAACTGCTACCTATTTGTACAAACCGTCATACGTAAAGATACCTAAGTCAGGGAATTCAGGCGGTTAGCTGTTTTTACAACTCTATGCGTAATGATAAATCAACCGCCTTGACATGCTTGGTAAGCGCTCCTGAAGAGATATAATCCACGCCCAGCAAGGCCAGAGAAGATAATCTTTCAGAAGTAATATTACCCGACACCTCCAGTTTACACCGTTTTTGCGTGAGGCTAACTGCGCGTTGGATCTGTTCGTTAGTAAAATTGTCCAGCATCACTATATCGGCACCGGCATCAATTGCCTGTTGCAATTCCTCAAGATTTTCTACTTCCACTTCAACCGGTTTACCGGGCGCTTGCGCTTTCGCTGTACTAATGGCCTGGGCAATACCGCCACAGGCCATAATATGGTTTTCCTTTATAAGGAAGGCGTCGAATAGGCCAATACGATGGTTTTTGCCGCCGCCACAGGCCACGGCGTATTTTTGTGCCAGCCGTAATCCCGGGAGGGTTTTACGTGTATCAAGAATACGGGTGTGGGAGTCTTCCAGTAAACTGGCATAAAAAGCAGTTTCTGTAGCAGTACCTGATAACAGTTGCAAAAAATTAAGGGCAGTGCGCTCGGCCGTTAGCAATGCTCTGGCTGGCCCTTTTAACGAAACCAGTACGGAGTCTGCTGGTACTTTATCGCCATCCGCTACCTGCCAGCTTTGTTCGATGCTGCTATCCACCAGGCTAAATGCCACTTGGGCCCAGGCCACACCACAAACCACACAATCTTCGCGGGTAATAATAGTCGCCGTTGCCAGATGAGCGGCAGGGATCAGATTGGCCGTGATGTCGGCACTGGCATCAGGCGTACCGCCGAGATCTTCGGCCAGCGCCTGAGTTACTTGTTGCTGAATGCTTTGTTGAGATGGCAATGATTGTTGACTCACAGTAATACTTCTTTTTATAGGGTACGAAGAATAAGGGTTTCCCCTCGTTGGGTGAATTCTAACTGTTTTAGGGCGCTCATACCCAGTAAAATCTGCTCGCCTTGCATGCCTGGGTTGATATTCGCCGCGACATTTTGCAGTGTGATACCGCCCAGCGTTAAGGTGGCGATTTCGGTAAGTGTAATTTTAACCCGGCCGTTTGCTGTGGAGGCCATACCGCTGCGTCCGCGTGGCAGGTTAAACTCATCGGCTAAATGGGCTGGTATGGAAACGCTGGTAGCGCCGGTGTCAACCAGAAAGACTGCTGGCTTACCATTAATGCTACCACTGACAACATAATGGCCCTGACGATTTTGTTCCAGCCGGATCTCTATTTGCTCGCCTCGCATTATACTCACTGGCTGCTGATTGGGATTTGCCTGTTGCTCAAGCAAATCACCAAATACCAGGGTCAGAAGGCCAAATAAACAGGCCCAGGCAAGAATAAGCATCCACTTGGCGGCTTTACTGGTGTCAGTGCTTTGTTGGGTCATACCTTGCCTTTAGATTGTCAACCGGCGACTTCGCTGTCACACTATTCTAATGAATTACTTAAAAAATTCACTACTATGAGTGTTTCTTATCAATATAAAGACGCAGTAATAAAGGCATCGCCTTTTTTTGATGAGCGGCCAGACGAGAGCGCCGTGAGCGTATTGGTGATCCACAATATCTCGTTGCCGCCGGGGCAGTTTGGCACCAAAGGCATCGAGCAGTTATTTACCGGTACACTGGATCCTGATGAGCATCCTTTTTATGCCGAAATCGCCCATTTGCGGGTATCGGCCCACTGCGTGATCCGCCGTGATGGCACGGTGGAGCAATATGTGCC
>CATMRP010000105.1 GCA_950073835.1 uncultured Alteromonadaceae bacterium | reverse complement strand
CTCCAAGTCATCGACTCACCACCACAATGAATCGAACAGTGCTTTCGCACTACGCGCCATGCCCGGCGCACAATAAAGAAGGCCCACCATCAGGTGAGCCTTTAGCGTTCTTACTGTTATTGTTATTAGTGAGCCGAGGCTTCACCTGCACCTTTCGGGAAGCGGATACTTTCAACCATTTCCTGAATTTCCTGAGGTGCTTCATCAGTCATTTTGAATACACCATAAGCGACTGCGAAGTTCACCAGCATACCCAGGGTACCAATACCCTCAGGTGAAATACCGAACCACCAGTTTGCAGGCACGTTGGCCGCCGGATTCACAAACTTGAAGTAGATGATGTAGGCGGCGGTAAACGCGATACCCGAGATCATACCTGCCACAGCACCTTTATCATTCATACGCTTGCTAAAGATACCCATAATGATGGCCGGGAAAAAGCTCGAGGCCGCAAGACCGAACGCGAAGGCGACCACCTGCGCAACGAATCCTGGCGGGTTAATACCAAAGTAACCGGCAATAACAATCGCCACACCGGCTGCCAGTCGGGCGTAGCCCAGTTCAGCTTTATCGGAGATGTTTGGCGCAAAGTTACGTTTCAGTAAGTCGTGCGATACCGAGGTAGAGATTACCAGCAGCAGACCTGCTGAAGTAGACAGTGCCGCGGCCACACCACCGGCTGCCACCAGCGCGATTACCCAGGCCGGCAGATTGGCGATCTCAGGGTTAGCCAGTACCATGATGTCACGGTCAACTTTTACTTCGTTGGCGCTGTTAGGGTCGGTAATACTGCCCGCAGCATAGTACATGTTGCCATCGCCATTCTTATCGTTGAATTCGATAAGGCCGGTTTTTTCCCAGTTTTTAATCCAGGTAGGCGCTTCGGCATAAGGCGTACCCGCCAGATCCGGACCATTGATGGTTTCAATCATGTTTACGCGGCCGAATGAAGCCAGTGCCGGTGCAGTGGTATACAGGATAGCGATGAAGACCAGCGCCCAACCCGCACTCTTACGTGCATCACGCACTTTAGGTACCGTAAAGAAACGTACGATTACGTGAGGCAGACCCGCAGTACCCACCATCAGAGCGAAGGTGATAAAGAATACGTCAATCGTGCTCTTCGTACCGGTGGTATATTCAGCAAATCCAAGCGCAACGGATATCTGGTCGAGTTTTTCAAGCATGTACATCCCGGACCCGTCAGCCAGCGTCGCACCGAAGGCAGTTTGTGGCAGAATGTGGCCGGTCACCATTACAGAGATAAATACACAAGGTACTAAGTAAGCAAAAATCAGTACGCAGTACTGGGCAACCTGGGTGTAAGTAATGCCTTTCATACCGCCTAATACGGTGTAGAAGAATACGATTGCCATACCGATAACCACACCGGTTACGATATCAACTTCCAGGAAGCGGCTGAATACCACGCCAACACCACGCATCTGACCGGCAACGTAAGTAAAGCTTACGAAAATGGCACAGAATACTGCTACAGTACGTGCGGTTTGTGAGTAGTAGCGATCACCAATGAAATCCGGTACAGTGAATTTACCGAACTTACGTAAGTAAGGTGCAAGACATAACGCCAGCAGTACGTAACCACCGGTCCAGCCCATCAGGTAAACAGCGCCGTCGTACCCCATAAAGGAAATCAGACCGGCCATAGAGATAAATGATGCGGCTGACATCCAGTCCGCAGCGGTTGCCATACCGTTAAGGACAGGTGGAACACCACCGCCGGCAACATAGAAGTCGTTGGTTGAACCAGCGCGGGCCCAGATCGCGATAGCAATATACAGGGCAAACGAGGCGCCAACGATGATAAAGGTTAATAATTGTACATCCATTGGATTACTCCTCGTCTACGCCGTATTTTTTGTCTAAAGCGTTCATTTTGGCCATATACACAAAAATGAGTACCACAAACACGTATATTGCACCTTGCTGTGCAAACCAGAATCCCAGCTTAAAGCCAAAGAATTGGATTTCGTTTAGCACGTCTACTAAAAGAATGCCGCAGCCAAAAGACACGACAAACCAGACTACTAACAATTTGGCGAGGATGGAGAGATTCTCCTTCCAATACGCCGTTTTGTCGTCATCACTTTTAAATGCCATCTTTCCGTCCTCATCAACAGGTTAATTCGATGTTCTATTTTTACATTTTCCTAACGGAGAGCTTCTCAGGCGACTTTAGCGCTTACCCTGGCAATCCCAAACCGCCAAAATCGCCTAAAAACCGCATAATTAGGAGCTTCGGATATACTCTAGACGGGCATGTCAATTCAAGAAATGAGACCATGGTCGTAGGTCAGGTCTTAGGGGGTTGGTTATAATGCAATCAGATTTGTTAAAAACCTGTTAGGACAAGGCATGACGTTCGGTTGGGTTTCGCTCGCACTCGTATATTTATTTTTATTATTTTATATCGCCAGTTGGGGAGATAAGAATTCTCCCACCGCCAGATGGATAACCTCACACCCGGTGATTTACTCGCTGGCACTGGCTATTTATTGTACCGCCTGGACCTTTTTTGGTGCGGTGGGTCAGGCGACCCGCGATACCTGGATTTACCTGCCTATCCTGCTCGGGCCGGTACTGGTGTACATTCTGGGTTACCGGTTTATCTACAAACTGACCCTGGTCAGCAAAAAACAACATATTAATACCATTGCCGACTTTATTGCTTCCCGCTACGGCAAACGCCAGGCGGTTGCGCTGTTGGTTACCATTATCGCTTTGATGGCTACTATTCCCTATATTGCCCTGCAGTTAAAAGCGATAGGCGCAACCTTTAAGTTGTTAACCAACCAGCCTAACAGCCAGTTTATTATTGTCCTGGCGACGGCCTTTATTGCCCTGTTTGCGATTTATTTTGGTACCAAACAAACCGACGTTACCGAGTACCGTCGCGGCTTAATTCTGGCTATTTCCTTTGAGTCATCCATAAAATTGCTAGCGTTGGTTCTTGTTGCCATCGTCGGCTATCAGGCCTGGTATGAGCAGGAAACCCGGCCTATCCTGGAAGATTTTTTAACCACAGAGGCACTCTCTCAGTTTACCTCGTTTACCTTTTTTGCTCAGGTGATCATGGCTGCCGCTGCAGTTATCTGTCTGCCCCGTCAGTTCCATGTGGCAATTGTTGATAACCTAAGCCTGAATCACCTGAAAACAGCGCGTTGGTTATTCCCCCTGTATCTGGCCATTACCGCTGCGGTGATCCCGATTATTGCCATGGCCGGTCAGTCAGTTTTTGCTGACAACCCCATTGAGCCCGATACTTACGTGTTATCGCTGGCCATTTTCTCGGAGTCTTTTTTACTGCAGGTTATTGTGTTCGTTGGCGGCTTGTCAGCCGCCACGGCGATGATCATTGTTGCCACACTAACGCTCAGTACTATGCTAACTAACGACGTGGTGCTGCCGCGCTTACTGGCGGTAAAACAACATTCCTCCGCTTACGGAGACTACGGTAAACGTATTCGGCTCATCCGCCGGGTGATTATAGGCATTATTCTGTTACTGGCCTTTTTATACCACCAGCAAATGACCGGCAGTCGCTCGCTGCATTCCATTGGGTTGATTGCCTTTTCACTGGTTATTCAGTTAATGCCAGCGGTAATTGGTGGCCTGTACTGGAAGCGCGGCCACGCACATGGTGTATACGCGGGCCTGGTAGTCGGGCTTATTACCTGGGTGTTATGGCTGGTATTACCCATCGTCAACAATTCCGCCACTGACTTTGAACAAAGTGAATTACTCAGTCAGGGGGCTATCATCAGCCTGATCGCCAATGCCCTGGCCTATGGCCTGTTTTCGTGGTTTGCGCCGGCCCGATTGATCGACAGGATCCAGGCCGAAGCCTTTGTCTCCCCTGCGGAAGTGCGTAATACGCCGCTCAAGAATCAGAGCGTTAACGTTACTATTGCCGACCTTATCACCCTGCTCTCCACCTTTATGGGCACCGGGCGCTGTAAGCAGTTGGTCAATGAATATCAGCAGCTTCATCACACTACCATCGAAAGTTCTCAGGTGCCGGATGACGCCTTTATGGCCTTCTGCGAAAGGGCACTCGGCGGTGTCATTGGTGCATCCAGCGCCAAAGCGCTGATCGACAGTGTATTACGGGGTAAAAAGCTCGACTTTACCGAGGTCATTAACTTCTTTGACGACACCACCCAGGCGATGCAATTTAATATGACTGCGCTGCTGACCTCGCTGGAAAATATGGATCAGGGTATCAGCGTCATTGATAAACACCTTAACCTGGTAGCCTGGAATAAACAGTACGCCACACTGTATACCTACCCGGAAGACTTTTTAGTGGTGGGCATGCCCATAGAAAAGCTCATTCGCTACAATGCTGAACGGGGCGAGTTTGGGGTAAACGATATCGAGGGTGAAATCGAAAAACGTCTGGAACATTTGCGTTCCGGTACACCTCACCGGTTTACCCGCCAGCGCAGCGACGGCCGGGTTATCGAGATGGTGGGTAACCCGCTGCCGGGTGGTGGCTTTGTAACCAGTTTTAATGACATTACCGGGCACGTGGAAATTCAGCAGGCGCTGGAAGAGTCTAATATTGACCTTGAGCTGCGAATTAAAAAGCGTACCGAAGAAGTGCACTCAATTAACGCCGAATTACGTCTTGAGATCGAGCGCCGGCGCGGCGTAGAAAAAGAACTTATCCGCGCCCGCAAACAGGCCGAAGATGCCAATGCCAGTAAAACCCGCTTCCTGGCGCTGGCCAGCCACGATGTATTACAGCCGCTGAACGCTGCCAAGCTTTATGTTTCTGCCTTGCAGGAAGCCAGCTTGCCCGAAGCGGTAAACAACATTGTCAACAAACTCAACCACTCAGTGACCTCCAGTGAAGCGCTGATTGCCACGCTGTTGGATATCTCCCGATTAGATCAGGGCGAACTCAAACCCAACCCGGAAGCAGTGAACATTAAGGATTTATGTGATCCCATCGTGGATGAACTATCCATGCGCGCCAGGGACAAAGGCCTTACTCTGCGCACCCGTATACTGGACTGCTGGGTATATGCCGATAAAACCTTTCTGTATCGAATTATCCAGAACCTGCTGTCCAATGCAGTAAAATACACCGATTCGGGTAAAGTGCTGTTCTCTACCCGTAAGCGTGCAGACAAGTTGTTGATTGAAATCCGTGATACCGGTATCGGAATTTCTAAAGAACAACAGGCGTTAATCTTCAGCGATTTCTATCGCACCAACGAAAGCTCTGAGCATGGTATCGGGTTGGGCCTGGGTGTGGTGCGACGACTTAGTCAGCAAATGCAATGCAAAGTACATGTTGAGTCTGAAGTGGGGCGCGGCAGTTGCTTTTCGCTAAGCTTCCCAATAACTCAGCCGCAAGCCTTGAAAAATACTTCACTGGCTAATCCCACGGCGTCGTTTCGTGGTTTACGCGTATTGTGCGTCGATGACCAGCAGGAAAACCTCGATGCGATGCAAACGCTGTTAGAAAAATGGGGCGTGAGTACCGTACTGGCCGACAACTGGGATGATGCTATCACCCAGGCCGACATATTCTCGCCGCAAATTTTACTGATGGACTACCAGTTAGGTCGCGACGTCAATGGTCTGGACTTAATTGATGCCATTCGCCAACACCTTGACATCGTTATTCCGGCCTCACTGGTTACCGCAACTCATGACGAGGACCTGGTTACCCGTTGCAAGGAGCAGGGCGTGAATTATTTGAGCAAACCCATCAAACCGGCCAAGCTCAGAGCATTGCTCAAAAGCATGACGCGGCACATCAAACAGGCGCACTAACAAGACCGCAGAATGTTAGCCGGAGGCTGGCAGTTGGGCAGTTGTAATTATTGGAGAAGCAAGACAACCAGATGAGATGAAATCCTCAAACAAGTGAGAAGTGTTTTATAATGGGTGTCATAGTCCGTCAGCACGAAGTTGTCAGGTGACTTGTTTACTGGCTTGCATAGGCTAACAGCTTTCTCTAGTATAACAGTAACTTAAGCATGCTCAGTGAAACCTGTGCCTCACTCTTTACGTGTTCCGATAACCAATGTCTTCGCAGAAGGCGGATTCTGCGCCCGCTTGTATCTGGGCTCACACCATAAGCCCGTTCACCTTATTCTCGACACTGGTAGCAGTAGTCTGGTGGTAGAACATGAGGTATATGACGCCCACAACGACAAGGCGCGTATCACGACCTCACTGGTTCAGGCAATCACTTATGGTAAAGGCGGCTGGTATGGCCCACTGATAAAAACCCGTGTCGGACTGGGTCTTGCAGGTCATGCCCTGGCTATTAATGATGCGCCGGTAGCGATTGTTTCGCGAGAACGTACCGACAGCTTCTTACAGGCTGATGGTATCCTTGGACTTGCGTACTGCGGACTGAATCATGCTGTGGATATGCAGCCTTTTTTGCAAAAGTTGGGGTTACCAGACAATAGTAGCTACCCCTATTTCTTGCAACATCATGACGATAACGTGAGTGAGTTTAAAAAGTTTATCAAGCAGTACCCACCCACCACCGTAACGCCATATTTCACCGATTTGGAACAAGAAGGTGTGGTTGCTAATCAATTTGGTTTATTAACACATCGCTCCAGTATTTATCATCCCAAACAGTATTCATTGCATGATGAATTAGTGTCACACCATAACAACCATGGCTTGTTTGTGCTGGGTGCACCGCATGTGCATGTGGATTTATACCAGCCGCCTTTAATAACGGTAGCAGTGCACGACGACAAGTATTACAACGTTGAGCTTGCCGGTGTACAGGTAGGAAATAGTCCGCTCATTCCAGCGCCAGCACTGGCAGAAAAAGACGTAGCAGCATTCAGAACCAATGCCATCGTCGATAGTGGTGCCTGCGCCATTGTGTTACCTGAAATTTTGTTTGAACAGGTAAAAGCGCAATTTAAGGCTATTAACCCTGAATTTGAGCATGTCTTATCGGCATTTGGCGAGTACACCGGCAATGAAACAGGGATTGACGCCAAGCAAGTCGACCTTTGCCAATGGCCGGATATTCACTTCTATTTCCTCGACGAGCAACAGCAAACCGTAACATTGACCATGTCGCCTGATACCTACTGGCAAGTGAATGCACCAGCGCATGGGCAGATAAGCTTTAAAATTTGTACGTTAACCGGATGGCCTAATCAGGTCATTTTAGGATTGCCGCTACTGAACAACTATTACACCATTTTTGACCGCGATGCAGGAGAAAAAGGCGTGGTGCGTTTTGCCAAACCCAGAGCGCTTTGCAACGAAGTCAGACAATCCATCAAGCATGCTTTTACAGGCAAAGATAACAACCTATAAGGTCAATCATGGAACAGAATAAAACCGGCAGTATCGTGTGTGTTGGTGTTGGTATGACGCTAGGTTCGCACATTTCCCCTTTATCTCGCAGTCACATAGAGCAGGCTGATGTGGTGTTTTGCAGCGTCTCAGACAGTTATGTAGAACTGTGGATTAAAGAAATGAACTCAAACGTGCGTAGTTTGCAGTCTCTTTATGCCCAGGGAAAAGACCGGCGCCAGACCTACCGCGAAATGGTGGAAGTCATGATGAGGGAAGTTCGTGCAGGTAAGAAGGTCGTAGGCGCATTTTATGGCCATCCGGGGGTGTTTGCCCTGGCTCCGCATAAAGTGATTGAGGTTGCACGCAACGAAGGTTTTCATGCCCACATGGAGCCAGGCATTTCCGCTGAAGATTGTCTTTATGCAGACCTCGGTATCGATCCAGGTACCTTTGGGTGCCAGCATTATGAAGCAAGTCAGTTTATGCTGTATGCGCGGCAATTTGATACCACTGCTTACTTAGTTTTATGGCAAATTGGTAGCGTGGGCGACCGTAAATTAGAAAAATTTGATACAGAAAATAAATACCGGAGTGTCCTGAAACAGGTGTTAGCCAGACATTACCCAGATTCACATGAACTGATTATTTATGAAGCAGCGGTGTTGCCAGTTGACCAGGCCAGACTAGAAAAAGTGACACTTGGAATGTTAGATAAAGTCAAAGTCCATCAGCATTCGACGCTTGTGATACCTCCGTATGGCGAGAGAAAAAGAGACCTGGAAACCTTACAATTGTTGGAAGAGCTTAATTAGTCATGGATTTTGAATCTGAGCGGTTTGGTTGCAGGCTAATGACTGACGATGATGAACAACAATTCATCGCACTCTATCAGGATCCAAAAGTCATGCGAAAAGTGGGGCAGCCCTTTACGCATAAGCAAGCATCAAAAGCATTTTGCCAAACACTGAAACTCAATAACAGTGACGAATTAAAACAGCGATTTTGGGCAGTGATCAATAAACAAACACACCTCTGTGTTGGGTTTGTGATGTTGAAATGGCATTTGGCTCCCTGCAAGGGTACAGAAATAGGAATAATGCTCGAACGGCGCGCTAATGGTGGCAACGCAGGGTTGGAGATCGTAAAAAGCCTGGTGACATTTGCGGAAAATAATTTGAGAATTAAAACATTGGTTGCTGACGTGAATCCGTCTCATCATGCAGCAATTAAAATATTACTTAAAACCGGATTTCGGCAGATTTCAGAACACCAGAATTTAACTTGTTTTGAACGGATTTCTTAGCAGGACAACCTGAGCCGTGTTCTACTACAATAAATTTTTATTTTAAATTCATAGGTTTTTGTTAAGCTTCTTTTCGTTTACATTTTATTTAACTTTAGAGAGGGATTATGAGCGCAATACAACTTTTGGAACAGCTAGGAGCGAACGCGTCTTTACAAACAGAGGAAGCGAAACGTGCATTGTTAGCCTTGATAGAAAAAAATGAAATACATGGCCAAAAAAACGAAAAAATGTGGTGCATGATGTTCCCTGAAGACGAACAGGGAGAAGATGACGATAACGATAAAGATAAAGATAAAGATGAAAACGAAAAAAACGGAAACAAGCCTGACATAAGCGCTCACTAAGCTTATGCGTCAGTTCGTTTCACTCATTTTCATCGTTCTTTTGAGCAGCGGCGTTGCCGCCGCAGACAATGATATAAGTGCCATGTTAGCGCTGGCCGATGAAGTGAAAACAAAAAAGCCAGCTCAATTTGTCGAAATGCTTGATGAAGTATCACAGCGTTTAGACGAAATGAATACCGAAGAATTAAACTGGTACAAATACCTGGATGGTTTTCGTCTCGGTTTTTCAGGAAAACCTGATGCCGCTTTAGCTAATTATGATGAGGTAATTGCTGCTACTGAGAATGTTAATTTATTAGCCCGGGCTATTTCTGCCAAGGTAAATATCTATGCGATTACCCGGGATATTGCGAACGGTTATACAGAAATTCAAAATCTAATGGCCATCATCGACGACGTTGATGCAGACGCACGACTCAATATCTACGTGATTTTATCGATATTTTATAATCAAATTGGCGATTACGAATCGGCCCTTTCAAGCGCAGACTATGTCATTAATAACCCGCAGATAGAACGCACCGCCTGTTTTGCTAAAACCACCAGAAACGAAGCTTTAATAAATCTTGGTATTGCAGATAGCGTTACAAGTTTTGACGAAGCGATTGTTTATTGTGAGAGCGCTCAAGAGCTGATTCCGACAGCTTTCAACGTTTTGCATAAATCCAGTTATTTGATAACCACTGGCGCAGAGCAAGACGCTTTGAGGTTACTGGAAACCAGGAAGCCGCTATTCGAGAAAACGCAGTATCCGATTTCTATGTCAGCCTATCATGCGCAGTTGGCTGAGCTTTTGATTCACCAAAGTGAATTAGAAGAGGCTAAAAAGCATGCTGAAATTGCATTAAGTTTTACTACGAGTACTGGTTTAACAAAGCCTAAGATTCAGGCAACTCAAGTTTTATCCGCCTATTACGAGCAGCAAGGTGATCTGCAAGAAGCTCTGGCGTATGCCAGAAAGTCAGCAGAAATCGAAAAAGCCTATCTGGACGACATTAAAGTCAACCAGCTCGCCATCCAAAAAGCTAAAAATGAAATGCTGGAAAAAGAAAGTCAGATAAAGCTGCTGGATAAAGAAAACGATCTTCTTAAGATCCAGGCTGCCCTCAATCGTGAACAACAGGATTACAATCAATTAGCTATCATAGGCTTGATGCTCATAGTAACGACCGGGCTTATCTGGATTATTTACAGTCGGAAAATGACCCATCAACTACGCAAACTGGCGCATTTTGATGGTTTAACGAAAATTCCGAATCGCCGTCATTTTACCCAGCTTGGTGAAGCAGCAATCAGTTATCACCAGAAAACGTCTCAACCAATCTCGTTTATTATCTTTGATTTAGACCTGTTTAAGCGTGTTAACGACGATTATGGTCATGCTGTGGGTGATTGGGCGTTAAAAGCCGCAGCGAGGACAGCGCTTTCCATCGGCCGAAAACAGGATATTGTCGGTCGCTTGGGCGGTGAAGAGTTTGCCCTGATTCTGCCCGGCTGCGATAAGTCTAAGGCGATTAAAGTAGCAAATGATTGTCGTGAGGCCATTGCCCGCATAGATACGTCGGAAACAGGCCATAAATTCGATATTACAGCCAGTTTTGGTGTCACTGACTCCCATCAAAGCGGCTATAAGTTTGATCAGCTGTACGCGAATGCGGATGCGGCGTTGTATATAAGTAAGGATAATGGGCGTAACTGTGCTTATACGTTTGATCGAGCCCCTGTTATGACAGATAGCGAAATCTTTTCTAAAGCAGGCGCTGTTTAAATACAGCGCCCTGAGTATGCCTGAGCCGATGCATGAACAGACCACAGAACCGCAATGAACGATAAGCCAGCTGGAACAACCCAGCACAAATACCACCAGCAGACGTACCAGCGATGAGCTGCGCCGAAAATAGTGCGATATTGTTCCTTGTTGCCAAACCTTTGCAGTTTAGCAAGCACGTCAGTCAACAATCGTTTGGGTTGCGCTAAGGGCTATACAACAAACTCTTCGTCATCGTATGCTATGGTTAACAATCATGTGATAGTGTTTTAACAGCACAACATTTATCACCGTGACGACAAATTTAATTCGTTTTACATTCTTTCCACACAAGGCAAAGTATGCCGTTTTTTGCCGTAACCAATACTAGGCTCAATCATGCGAATCGCAATACTTTCAAGAAACCCAAAGCTTTACTCTACCAGCCGTTTAAAAGAGGCAGGCGAACTTCGAGGCCATACTGTGGATGTGGTCGACACGATGCACTGTTACATGGATATCACCAGTAGCAATCCGTCTGTTCGCTACAATGGTAAAAAGCTTCCGGTTTATGATGCAGTGATCCCACGTATTGGCGCATCGGTCAGTTTTTACGGGACTTCCGTTGTGCGTCAGTTCGAGATGATGGGCACATACAGCATCAACGAGTCGGTAGCCATAAGCCGCTCGCGAGACAAGCTTCGTTCACTCCAACTACTCTCCCGTAAGGGTATTGGTATGCCGCGCACCGGCTTTGCCCACCACCCGGACAAAGTGGATGACGTCATTAAGAACGTAGGTGGTGCGCCCGTGGTGATTAAGTTACTGGAAGGTACCCAGGGTATCGGCGTAGTACTGGCCGAAACACAAAAAACAGCTGAAGCTATGATTGAGGCCTTTATGGGCCTGAATGCCAGTATTTTGGTGCAAGAATATATTAAAGAAGCCGGCGGCTCCGACATCCGTTGTTTTGTGGTTGGCGGCAAGGTTATTGCGGCAATGAAGCGTCAGGCTGCCCCTGGAGAGTTTCGTTCTAATCTGCACCGCGGCGGATCAGCCAGTTTGGTCAGACTGTCACCAGCAGAAAGAAAAACCGCTGTCGATGCGGCAAAAACCATGGGGTTAAATTGCTGTGGTGTCGACATTCTGCGTTCAGCCCGTGGGCCGGTTGTGATGGAGGTTAACTCCTCTCCCGGTCTGGAGGGAATTGAAAAAGCAACCAACAAGGACGTGGCCAGTATGATTATCGAGTTTATCGAGAATTCAGCAAAGCCACACAGCACTAAGACAAAAGGAAAAGGCTAATGGCAGGCACCGGGCTGGTAATTGGTGGTGAATCTATTTTACCGGGCGAAACCAAACAAATCGCGCTGGATATGCCACCTTTATACACGGCAACCAGTATGAGCATCCCTGTGTTTGTAAAGCGGGGAAAGCGTCCCGGCCCTACGTTGTTTGTCAGTTCGGCAATTCATGGTGACGAACTCAACGGGATCGAAATCGTATCGCGCCTGATTAAATCCCGGTCGATTGAAAAGCTCAAAGGTACGCTTATCGCAGTGCCCATGGTGAATGTTTACGGCGTATTAAACCAGTCCCGCTACCTGCCGGACCGCCGGGATTTGAATCGCAGTTTCCCGGGCAGTAAAAAAGGCAGTCTTGCCGGGCGAATTGCACACCTGTTTTTTAAGGAAGTTGTCAGCAAATGTGATGTGGGCATCGACTTACATACCGGAGCAATTCACCGTAGTAACCTTCCCCAGGTCCGTGCTGACCTGGATGATGAGGAAGTACTGGCCATGGCAAAAGCCTTTGGGGTGCCGGTGCTGCTCAATGCCGATATTCGTGATGGATCATTACGGGCAACCGCCAGCGAAGCAGGCATTAAGATCCTGTTATATGAAGCGGGACAGGCACTTCGTTATGATGAGTTTTCCATAAGAGCCGGTGTTAAAGGCATTATCAACACTATGCGGCACTTGGGAATGCTGAACAAGAGTCGTGCTAAAGGGGTGCCCATTACGCCGTTTATTGCACGGGCAAGTGGCTGGGTAAGAGCGCCTGAAAGCGGCTTTGTGAATCACCTTGCTCAGTTAGGCGATCATGTGGAAAAAGGCGATAAACTGGCCATTGTGGCAGACTCATTTGGTCAGATTCAGGGGCATATACTGAGCCCGGCGGAAGGCGTGGTGATTGGCAAGCAAAATATACCGCTCACCCAGGAAGGAGAAGCGATTTACCACATCGCCTACTTTAAAACCCCGGATTCCGTAGCAGAACAGGTGGAAATGCTGCAGGACAATCTGGTGCCAAACGATTCAACGGTGACAATATAAATGAGCAGAGCACATAAAACCAAACAAATGATTGGCGCGCTGGAGTACGGTAATATGCCAGAGCTGGGGATCACTAACCTGGTAATGCGTGTGGACACCGGCGCGGCAACCTCTTCGCTGCACGTAGACAATATCGAAGAGTTCCAGCGTAACGATGAACGCTGGATCCGGTTTGATATCCATCCAGACATTCACGATGTGGAACGCACGGTAAAATGCGAAAGCAAAGTACTCAGCCAAAAGAAAATTAAGAGTTCCACGGCTGATCGGCAGCGGCGCTACGTCATCAATACGCGCCTGCAGATGGGCACCCGATCATGGAAAATTAAGCTCACGTTAACCGACCGGTCCGAAATGACTTATCTGATGCTGTTAGGCAGACAAGCCATGGAAGGAAAATTTTACGTGGACCCTGAATATGAGTTTATCCTGCCGACGCAGCCCTGACGACGCATACCGACATCAACCAGTTTAATACCGAATCACAGTCCGGAAGCTCGCACCAGCTTCCGGATTAAACTCTGCCCTATGGTATAACAACCCGTCACTGTGCAGGAATGAAACTCATCACCTATACTTAAACGGTGATGATTACACAAGTGTGCAGCCTATGAATAAACTGGCTCTGATAGCCGTTGTTGTACTTGGCATTTATTCTGTAAAGAGTAATGCCAAGGAGGTGATAAGAATACCGACCTTCACCACTGACCACCCGATTATTGAATACCTGCATTTACAACTACAACAGGCCATCAAGGCCACCGAGCAGGACTACGGGAAGGCTGAGGTGATACGTTTAAAAATCCCGGTAGAAGAAGAGCGTCAGTTACGCAACCTAAATCAAAGCATCACGGACATTGCCTGGGCAACCTGCTCGCTACAACGCAATGAGGCTTATCTACCGGTTTTAGTGCCACAGGTAGCAGGATTGTTTGGTCTTCGGGTGAACCTGATACGCGAGGATGACAAGCGTTTTGCAAAGATCGATACTGTCGATGTCCTCAAAGGGCTCTTGGCCGTACAATCCGCAAAATGGCATGATTACGATATCCTGGTGAATAACGGCTTTACCGTGCTTTCATCCGATCGCTTCTCTGCCTACCGGGCAGTAGAGAAAGGTTTGGCCGATTACTACCCCAGAGGGATCGCAGAGGTGACAGGCGAAATGAAAACGGCGCAAACAAAGGCGTTGATTATCGCTCCTGATCACGCTTTACGCTACCCACTGTTGTATTTACTTTACGTTAAAAAAGGCAATACAACGCTGGCGAACAGACTCACCACCGGATTTGAACGCACTATACAAAGCGGGGCTTTTCTGGCGCATCTGGAAAGCCAGCAGTGGTATCAGCAAGCCAGAACCATCCTGCGGGGCAGAACGATTTTTGATCTGCAAAATAGCGGCTCACTGGGTGGGTGTTTGCAAGCAGAGAAACAACATCAAGCCCTGTTACAGGCCCCCTACGACAAGAATTAGTTGATAAAATGAAAAGACAACCAGGGACAAGGTTTATCATCGTCAGCGTACTCGCCAGTTGGTTAATGGTGACTGCATCTTCGTGCCTTGCCCAGCCAGGCGCATTCGACGACGTTACTGAAGTCAATATTCCAACCTTTCAGCCAGGCACCGGTGAATTTTATTTTTACATTAAAACGCTGCTTAGCCTGGCATTAGCACAAACCGATAACCAGTTTGGACCCGTTATCCTGGTGCCTGACTCTGAAGTAGTAGGCCAGGAAGAACAGTTCAGTCAGCTGGCAATGGGTACCACAGACATTAACTGGTCGATTACTACGATTAAGCGAGAGCAGCAGCATATTGCTGTGCGGGTGCCTTTAACCGCCGGTCTGTTTGGCTATCGGGTGCTCCTGGTACGGGCCGCTGATGAACGTTTCGACGCGCCGCCACAGGTTGCCTACCTTAAGGCACTCACCGCAGTGCAAGGCACAGACTGGCCGGATAACAAGGTGCTGAGATTTAATGGCTTTACACTGATAACAGACAGCTACGCAGGTGCCTTTCAACGCCTCACAGAAGGCAGCGCAGATTATTTCCCCAGAGCTGCTCACGAAGTATTTGAAGAGTTGGCGGCGCGGCCAGCAACAGACCTTATTATTGCCAGTCAAATCACACTGCATTACGATAACCCGATGTTTTTCTTTGTGACCAAGAACAAACCTGAGCTGGCTCGCCGATTAGAAAAAGGGTTAGCAATACTTGCCGCTAATGGCGACTTGTCCCGCCTGCTTACTTCTCAGCATTTCTATATCAGGGCCCGTAACCTGCTTGCAGACAGAGCCCTTATCAGACTGGAGAATCCATTGCTATCCGATGCGACCAAAGCGGCAACATTACGCTACAACAGCCCGCTTGAGCACTTATTTTAAGAGACTATTTGCCCGGCGTGGCCGGCGGCTCCAATTCCAGCTGTGAAGCGATCAGAACCGCCTGGGTACGGTTGTTGATACCCAGCTTCTTAAAGATTGCGGTAACGTGAGCTTTTACGGTGGCCTCGGCGATATCGAGGTTATAGCCGATTTGCTTGTTAAGCAGGCCATCGCGCATATAGCAAAGTACTTTGTACTGCGAAGGTGTGAGACTCGACACTTTATCCGCCAGTTCTGAGAATTCTTCATCCACATCTTCGATTTTTTCGCTGATTGACTCGGGCAGCCAGATGTCGCCGTCGAGGATCACTTCCACGGCTTTGGCAATATTATCAGCACTGGTGGTTTTAGGAATAAAACCGAGTGCGCCTACCCCCACAATTTTAGAAATAATGGTGGCATCTTCGGTGCCGGAAACCACAGCGACGGGTAAATCAGGATAAAGTTTGCGGATATGCAATAAGCCGAACAAATCGTTGCTGCCCGGCATATGCAAATCCAGTAACAACAGGTCGACATC
>CATMRP010000104.1 GCA_950073835.1 uncultured Alteromonadaceae bacterium | reverse complement strand
GGTGGTTTGCGGGATTGGGCTGTAACGGGTAACGTTACGCGCATCATCAATCATTTCGCCATTCACACGCAGATCAGCCAAGCCAACCTGAGAACACATTTCGTAGTTTGGACCCGGCTCAGCCATGGCCAGTACTTCAGCCGGCGCACCGGCCAGCACAATACCGCTATCACACGCAGCATGCCAGAAGTCATTAACCGGTGCGAGTGGATTGGTCATTGACGGTACCGGCAGGTAATACGGCAGCGAAACAGAGCCGGTGTAACGCTTAGCGGCACAAAATGGCCCGGCCTCAGCAGCAAAAGATTGCGATATTCCCGCAGCAACAGTTTCCATACTACCCCAGTAAGCACTTAGCTGACCGGATAAGGTGCCAAAAATACCATCACAGGTTTGTAGCAGACTGAAATCAGTGGCATCAATAGCCGCCTGAACCTGAGCGGACTGCCCGGATTTTGCCAGTTCTAGTGCGCCATTGAGCGTGGCACTGCTTATCAGGCCAAGTGCTTCCATGGCATTGTCCGGACCGGTCGCATCCTGGACCTGAACAATCGGTAGCGCGGTTGACGGATCGCCCTGACCGGTAGTCAGAATTTGGACCAAATCAGCAACTAATAACTGCTTTACCGTACCCATTACATTAACGGTGGATTGAGTGGTGAAAGCAGACACGTAAGTGATGTTATCACGCTCAAACCCTGCACCCAGTAATGGCGTGATATAGGAGTTTACAATCGTTTGTAAGCTTAACTGATCTTCGGTAGCCAGTGGCGCTGTGTTGATATCCTGGCGCGCCAGATCCCAGGTAGTAGACCCCTGCACAGCCTTACCGGATGTGTCTTTAAGATCGGTGGTCATTACCAACATGTATCCAGAGGCAGGTTTAAGTGGCTTGAGCGGAACAACGCTTACGGTGTCGTCATCAACCAGTGACAATACGTAATCAACGCCATAGGTCAGCTGATCACCCAGTTTACAGCCTGATGAAGGAATGGCCGCCACCGCACACTCAGGGTCGCTCTGATCAAGGCCCAGGGTGGCTTCAAACAAATATATGCCCGCCGATAAGGTAGAAGCATCCAGTGCCACACCTGACGAGGTTTGCACATCAATGGCGAACGGATGCTGAATAGACCAGCCATCAAGAATATTCAGGGCATTCTGGGGATCGCCAAAATCTGTTGGATCGGCTACCGGAATGTTCAGCGTGTAGTCAAAGAAGCCATCGTCACCTGGTAACATGAGTAGATCGTTTGGAATATTCAGCTCGCCGTTGGCCGGGTCAAATACTATACGAGAAAATGGCGTATCGACTTGGGTTTCGTTGTTAATGTCGTCAATGGACTCACCGCCACCGCAACCGGCTAACCCCAGTGCCAAGGCCACACTGGTGCTAAGGATTAGTTTTTTCATTATATCTCCCTACAAAACGGATTTTTGTTATTCTGGCTCATGATAAGTCCGACAGCTTTTGTGAAGGCTAAATACCTTGATCGCTGGGCAAATATCGAACAAGTACGACCAGTTACTAAACACATATTATTTTCTTTACGATGATTTTGCAAAATATTGTTAACTTTTTGTAACCCATTCTTGTAAATAACTGTAAAAACGTCAATTTATACACCTATCGTAGTCACTAATTTCAACTACGTAAAAGAATCGGTTTACATAAAACAGGATATTTGTATCATCACAGCACTTTTGCGCCCTAATGCTGGGTATGATGAGAAAGTTTAGCAGGAAACTTGATTTATGAACGACTACATCGCACCGGACCACTTACTGAGTGGAAAAACCATTCTCATTACCGGCGCCGGTGACGGCATCGGCAGACAAGCTGCAATCAGCTATGCTACCCATGGCGCTACCTGCATTCTGCTGGGTAAAACGGTTAGCAAACTGGAAGCCGTTTACGATGAGATTGTGGAGGCCGGCCACCCCGAGCCAGCGATTATCCCGCTGGATTTAAATGGCGCGACCCCGAAACATTATCAGGACATGGCGAATACCATCAGCGACCAGTTTGGTGTACTCGATGGCATATTATTTAATGCTGGCAAGCTGGGCCACTTAAGCCCCTTCGCTCAAATTCCGGTGGATGAGTGGCAACAGGTCATGCAGGTAAATCTTAACAGCGCCATGTACATGCTGCAGCCACTGCTTCCGCTCTTACTCCTAGCTGAAGCCGCTTCGGTCATCTTTACCAGTTCCTCCGTGGGTCGTAAAGGCCGTGCGTTCTGGGGGACCTATTCGGTTTCGAAATTTGCCACTGAAGGGCTGATGCAGGTATTGGCCGATGAGTACAAGAACAAACCACTGCGGTTTAACTGTATTAATCCCGGCGCAACGCGCACGGCAATGCGGGCCAAGGCTTTTCCGGCCGAAGATGCCCAGACACTAAAAACCCCGGCCGACATTATGCCGCTGTATTTGTACCTGATGGGTGCAGACAGCCATGAGGTAAACGGTCAGTCACTGGATTGCCAGCCTAAATAACCCGCTATTCGCTTTAGCGGCTAACCACAAATACCAAAAAGCCCCGCAGTGCGGGGCTTTTTAATAAGTAAAACTTACCTACAGCAAATAACTGACTTAATCGCCAATCTTAGCCCAGGTATCACGCAGGCCAACAGTCTGGTTAAACACCCGTTGCTCAGACGTGGAATCTTTATCCAGACAGAAGTAACCGGTGCGCTCAAACTGCCAGCTACCGACTTCCGGCACACGGCCAGGCAAGCCAGGCTCTACCCACCCTGACTTCACAACCAGGCTTTCCGGGTTGATGGCGTCAACGAAGTTATCTTCTGCTGCCGGGTTAGGCACGTTGAACAACCGATCGTACAATCTGAACTGCGCAGCTTCACCACTGGCTACGTCTACCCAGTGGATTACGCCTTTAACCTTGCGGCCGTCTGCCGGGTCTTTACCGAGCGTGTCTGCATCATAGGTACAGTATACCGTGGTCACATTACCCTCGGCGTCTTTGTCAACGCGGTTGGCTTTTACCACATAGGCGTTACGTAAGCGGACTTCTTTATCCAGCACTAAACGCTTAAACTTCTTATTGGCGGATTCGCGGAAATCTTCTGCTTCAATCCATACTTCGCGGCCGAAATTTAGGTTACGCGTACCCATTGATTCATCATTAGGATGATTGGGGGCAGTCAGTGTTTCAGACTCACCTTCCGGGTAGTTTTCAATCACCAGTTTAATTGGTTCAAGTACCGCCATGGCGCGGGGTGCATTAACGTTAAGGTCGTCACGAATACACGCTTCCAACATGCTCATTTCGACCATGTTGTCCATCTTGGTTACACCGATACGCAAGCAAAACTCGCGCACAGAACCCGGTGTATAGCCGCGGCGACGCAGGCCGGCAATGGTTGGCATACGGGGGTCATCCCAGCCTGCCACATGCTTTTCTTCAACCAGTTGAATGAGACGGCGCTTACTTAATACCGTGTATTCCAGGTTTAAGCGGGAAAACTCATACTGATGCGGCGTACAGTCGATGGTGATATTTTCGATGACCCAATCGTATAAACGGCGGTTATCCTGAAACTCCAGCGTACACAGAGAATGGGTGATCCCTTCAATAGCATCCGAGATACAGTGAGTAAAGTCGTACATCGGGTAAACGCACCACTTCTCGCCGGTTTGGTGGTGATGGGCAAACTTAATCCGGTAAATAACCGGGTCACGCATACACATAAACGGCGATGTCATATCGATTTTTGCACGCAGCGAACAATGCCCTTCCGGATACTCGCCGGCAGTCATTTTAGCAAATTCCTGCAGGTTGGTTTCGATGCTGGTGTCGCGATAGGGGCTGTTCTTACCCGGCTCGGTTAGGGTGCCACGCATTCCACGCATGGCTTCCTGGGTACTGAAGTCTACATAGGCCAGACCTTTTTCGATAAGCTCCACGGCAAAACCATGTAACTGATCGAAATAATCAGAAGAGTAACGCGCCTCACCATCCCATTCAAAACCGAGCCATTTCACATCCTGCTGGATGGAATTAACAAATTCGATGTCTTCTTTGGCCGGATTGGTATCGTCAAAACGCAGGTTACAGCTGCCCTGATAATCCCTGGCAATACCAAAGTTCAGACAAATGGATTTAGCATGCCCAATGTGCAGGAAGCCGTTTGGCTCTGGAGGGAAGCGCGTTTTGATGCTCGTGTGTACCCCGTTAGCGAGGTCTTTATCAATAATTTGACGGATAAAGTTGGTCGGACGGTGTTCAGTCTCGGCCATTCGCGGTGCCCTCTTATTATAATGTTTAAGTTAAATACGTGATGAAGCAGAAGAAAAACGCTATGCTAATACTACTTCGTGTTTAACAAAAGTATATCACTGTCTTAGGGGTGCTAACCAACACTACTTACAATTCAGTGCAATAAAACGGGTATCGTGCAGATATTAATCAACGCGGACCCAGCGGTTAAATAATATGAACTATAATAAAGACGCATGAAGCATAAACCGACTTCTTTTGACATTGCTCACCTTGCCGGCGTGTCACAATCCACTGTATCCAGGGCATTGAATGATAGTCCGCTGGTCAATATTGCAACCCGCCAAAAAGTGCAGGAAATCGCCCGCGAGCTGAATTATCAGGTAGATAAAAACGCCAGTAATTTGCGCCGCCAGCGCAGCAGCACTATAGCGTTGTTACTGTTTGAGGATCCTACTTCAGACGATTCGTTGGTGAATCCCTTCTTTCTGGCGATGTTAGGCAGTATTACCAAGGCCTGCGCTGCTAGAGGGTATGATCTGCTGGTATCGTTTCAGAACCTGGAAAATAACTGGCAGGCAGAATACGAAGATTCCCATAAGGCCGACGGGTTAATCCTGCTCGGTTACGGAGACTATCGCTCCTATGCCGGTAAACTCAGTCAGTTACACCAGCATAATACACATGTTATGCGCTGGGGTGCGCCCGTTGAGCAATGGCCCGGGATCTCCATTGGTTGTGATAATTTTAGTGGCGGGCAGTCCATTACCCGGCATTTACTTTCCCATGACTACCAGTCATTTGCATTTATCGGTGATATCGGCGACAAAGCGCCTGAGTTTCAGAGTCGATACGAAGGCTTTCTTAATGCGCTGGAAGAACAACACAGTCATCAACAATATGATGCTATCTCTTCTGAGGAGGCCGGTATTGAGGCGGCAAAACATTTATTGGAAACCACTTCAGCACTACCCGATGCCATTGTGTGTGCGGCGGATATTATTGCGGTGGGCGTGTTGCAGCAGTTAAAAGAAGCCGGAGTTCGGGTGCCTGAGGATGTTGCGGTAGTCGGTTTTGATAATATTCAGTTAGCGGCGTTCACCACACCCGGCCTGACCACAGTGCAACAAAACACGGCTCAGGCTGGCGAAAAACTGGTGGAAAACCTGTTACTAGCCATCGACGGCCATCCAACGGATGACCATTTGTTGCCAACGAATCTGGTGGTTCGTCAGTCCTGCGGCTGCGAAATTAAATAAAGTCGGCCACGTTACTGTTACTGACGTTGCATTTGGTTCAATAAAGCCCGGGTAAATGCCCCGTTACTGATGGGCTTATTACGCACAAATACCCGCACTGAATGTGCCGGTACCGTGCTGGCAAGGGTACCATTTTGTGTTGCTGTTGTATTGCCGGTCAACTGCTCCTGCCACTGCCCCTCTTCAACAAACTCATCAGCGCTCATGGTTACGCTCGCATCACCTTTATTCAGCATGACCAGGGCAATCTGAGTGTTGCCATTCTCTACCAACACGCGGTAGAACATGGCCTGGTTACCTTCCATGGCAAGATTATATTGCAAACCCCGCTGCAGGGCTGGCGTGGTTTTACGCACCTCAGCAATGGCTTTTAAGGACTGGCGAATGGGGTTTTCACGCTGCTCGTTGAGTAACGTCTGACCTATAAAGTTACGGTTACCTGCATGCTCGGCAGTACCGCGCATAAAAGCAAATTCTGAGCCCTGATAAACCACCGGGATCCCGCGGGCAGTAAACAGCCAGTTGTGGGCGTCGATAAACCCTTCATCACTGGCATTCATTCGCGCCATATCATGGTTATCATAAAAAGTCGTGAGCTCGTAAGGGTTATGATAGGGACCATGGGTTAAATACAGGTGTTCAGCTAACTCGGCAAAACTGCTGTTGGTATTTTCAAACACACTAACCATGGGTTTTTGCAGCGGAAAATCCAGCACCGCTATGCCGCCGTTTTTAGGCTGCGTATGCTGTGCGATAAAATTAGCGTCGTACTGAAAGCTCTCGCCAAACATGTAAAAGCCCGGGTGCTCAGCGCGGATCCGCTCCGCCATAGTACGCCAGAAGCTATGAGAAACATGACGGATGGTATCGATTCTGAACGCATCAGCGCCCTGCTCTATCCAGTACAAATAGCTGTTGATCAGGTAATCCTGCACTGCCGGGTTATGCTCATTGAGATTGGAAAGTTTGACCAGATCCGGGTAAGGATGAAAGAAAGCATGCAGTGGTTCTGTTTGGGGCGACAGTGCCTCAGGGGCCAGATTCATGTGGTCGGCCACCAGCTCGCCATCGGCATTATACAATTCGCCATAGCCTGGCTGATCAACGGGCATTGTCCAGCTTGGCGTGCCATGATTGGCAACAATATCAAATACGGTTTTGAAACCCTTAGCGCGCATAGCCCCGGTAAAATCAGCGTAGCTCAGCGTATCGCTGATCAGGTGTTCGTCAGGCTTATAAAAATTTGTTGCCCAGTAACCGTGATAACCGGTTTTACCGCCGTCTTTAAACTGACCGCCGTAGGTGATTTGCTCATCACCGGTAAACGCTTCGTCAGGATTATCCAGTACCGGCGATAACCACACCGCCGTAAAGCCCATGTCGGCGATATAATCGGCGTTATTCAACACACCTTGCAAATCACCGCCCATGTAGCCCACATTGGCAAACTTGCCGTCGGGGCCGTCGAGACGTAATTCCCAGGTTGGGTGTTCACCGCCTTGTTGTTCATGATTATTAGTTGGATCACCATCCACAAAACGGTCGGTCAAAACAAAATAGATGGCTTGAGATGCAAATGGCTCTTGCGTACCAAAAATCTCTTCCTGCACCACCTTCTCAGTGCTACCACAGCCTGTCAGTGTGAAACAAAGCAGCACCGACGCTGCGGGCAAAATCATTTTCATAATAGCCATTATCCTGTACTTCTGACGCCGCATCCTGAAATTAAAAACATCGCCAGTACCCCAGCTAGCAACGGCGTACCGGCGATAATAATGAGAAGCGTCTCATCATTGGAAAAAGATGCAGTATCTGGTTGTTACCCTTAATCACTTACGCGCTATGGCGGTGCGTAACAGCCTGTTAACAATAAGTTAAATACTAACGGGAGTTGGCCAGAACGCCAATGTTGTGCATACGTATTCACCTAATAAATGCCCGATGCCGCATTATTAATGAAAGGAACAAATATTGCTTAAATAAACATTTTGCGTTGTAGTCAGTTCCGCAGGTTTGCTTAACGCTAAGTGCTTTAAATAGGTGACATTTTGGATACAGGCTGGTTATTGTTCGCTGCTATTTTAGTTTTCTGCATGCAAGCAGGCTTCTTATGCCTTGAAACAGGTAAGGTACGCAGTAAAAACAGTATTAATGTGGCAGCGAAAAACCTGTCCGACTTTATTGTTTCATCGATAATATTCTGGATGTTTGGTTTTGCCATCATGTTTGGTCAGTCCAGCATGGGTTATTTCGGTACAACTGAGTTCTTTTTTGGTGCAGATAATAGCCCCGGGCAGCACAGCTTCTTTTTTTTCCAGCTAATGTTTTGTGGTACGACAGCAACCCTGGTATCCGGAGCAGTTGCCGAACGCATGTCCTATCGGGGTTATCTGGTCATCACCATGGTGTTGTGTACCTTCATTTATCCTTTTGTTGGACACTGGGCCTGGAGCTCTTTGTATTCACCGGATAATCCCGGTTGGCTTGAAGACCTCGGCTTTTTTGATTTTGCCGGCTCTACGGTGGTGCATTCTGTGGGTGGCTGGTTGAGTCTGGCAGCCATTATCGTACTGGGTGCAAGAGCCGGACGCTTCGATGATAAGCATCGCTTTCCGGCCGGCAGCAACCTGCCATTGTCGGTATTAGGCACATTACTTATCTGGCTTGGTTGGTTTGGGTTTAATGGTGGTAGTACACTGATACTTAACGAGCAGGTACCTGTGATATTAGTGAATACCTGTTTGGCCGCGGCTTTTGGCGGACTTAGTGCCAGTGCCCTGTTTATTATCCGGCACCGATTTCTCGACGTTAGTATGATGCTAAACGGGGTTATTGCCGGATTAGTGGCAATTACTGCCAGCGCCAACGTTGTCGTTCCGGCCTCTGCCGCTTTGATTGGCATCATTGGCGGACTTGTCATGTATGCGGGCGAGCGGCTAATGCTTAAAATGCGTTTGGATGACGCCCTCGGCGTGGTGCCTGCTCACTTGTTCGCAGGCATATGGGGCACGCTGGCAGTGGCTTTTTTCCATCAGTCGATTGTCCTTTTCTCAACCGCATTCTGGTCTCAGTTGGGCAGTCAGCTCACCGGCATAGCAGTAGTTGGCCTGTTTAGTTTTAGCCTCGCCTGGCTGGCCCTGCATATGATTAATAAGTTTATTCCTTTGCGGGTTAGCGCTGAGCAGGAGTATCTTGGTATGAACGTTACAGAGCACAATGCCACAACGGAATTACTCGATTTACTCAATTCAATGCATATTCAGGAGCGCCAGGCGAATTTCAAACAGCGGGTGCCGGAAGAGCCGTTTACCGAGGTAGGCCAGATTGCCCGGCAGTACAACCGGGTTATTGAACGCGTTCAGCACGAAATGACACAGCGGGATGCTCTATTGAGCGATTTTAAGAGCAGTGAAAAGCGTAAAAGCGCGATCCTCAACTCCTCGATGGACAGCATTGTCACTATCAATCTTGAAGGTAACATCATTGAGTTTAATCCAGCAGCAGAACGCACTTTTGGCTGCTTACAGGCTAAAGTCATCAATCGCAACTTTATTGAACTGTTCATTCTGGAAAAGGACCGCCCCTCGGTCACAGAAAGCCTCAAAAGCAAATTTGTTGCGTCCAGGGGACTGCTGATAAACCGCCGCAATACGCTTATTCTGCGCCGTTCCACCAGCGACACGTTCCCGGCGGAGATTACCATTACCGGTACCACCTTTGGCAGTAGCATCAGTAATGAATTTACCCTGCATATTCGTGATGTTACGCGTCAGCGCCGATTGCAGGAAAAATTACGCGAGCTGGCTTATAGTGATCCCCTTACCGGCCTGTACAACCGCACGTACTTTCTTGATGCCTTACAGATTGCTCTGCGTAACATCCATCAGGAAGCAGAGTCTGTGGCGGTGTTTTTTCTGGATCTGGACCGTTTTAAAAAAATTAATGACACCCTGGGCCATAAAGCCGGCGATGAATTGTTAACCGAAGTCGCCGCCCGCTTAATTAACGTCACCCGGGAAAAAGATACTATCTGTCGCTGGGGTGGCGATGAATTTGTGATCATGATGACGGGTAATCACAATGAGACCACAGTGGTTACCAGTGCCACCAAAATACTCCAGGTAATGCGCGAAGCGGTAAACCTTGGCGGCCGTGATCTTAAAATTCCTACCAGTATTGGGATCAGCATAACAACCGATACGAATTGCCAGCCAATGACCCTGATCCAGCAGGCAGATATTGCCATGTATAATGCCAAACAGGCAGGACGGGACAATTTTAAGATTTTTGAGCTGACCATGGCCCGTGATGCATCAGATCAGTTTAACTTTGAACAAACGTTGCGTCAGGCTATCCAGGCGGCCAGACAGTTTGTCATGTTCTATCAGCCTAAGGTGAATAAGCACCGCGAATTGGTTGGCCTCGAAGCGCTGGTCAGGTTAGAACTTAGCCCGGGTAAATTTACCTCGCCGGCTGATTTCATTCCCGTCGCAGAGGAGTCCGGCCAGATTATTGCGTTAGAAGAACTAATCCTGCGCCTGGTTTTTGAACAGCTGGCGAGATGGCATAGCACCTACCCGCTTACGCCACGGGTCTCGATTAACCTGTCGGGAATCCACTTGTTGTCTGACACCTTTCTGCCCTTTCTTAATCAATGCATGGAAGAATTTGCCATTCCGGGCGCCTGGATTGAGTTTGAAGTCACTGAAAGCGTGTTTCTCAACGACATTGAACGCTGTATTCAGGTGTTACAGGTGTTGCAGGGAATGGAAATTGCCATCTCAATTGATGATTTTGGTACCGGTTATTCGTCGCTAAACTACCTTAAAAACCTGCCGGTAGATGTACTTAAAATCGATCGCTCGTTTGTGGTGGAATGTGCCAGTCAGAAAGAAGACGCGAAAATTTGCTCGACGATTATCGAATTGGCTTCTACCCTGGGGATCAATACCATCGCAGAAGGAGTAGAAACCAAGGCCCAATTTGAATTTCTGACCGCTCATGGCTGCGATCACTTTCAGGGCTATCACTTTTACCGACCATTGTCAGTGGCCCGAATCGACGGATTGTTGGCTGGTTCACTTGAACCGCAGGCAACTCACTGATCTAACCGCAAACGGTTATTGGTGTCCCGGCTGTTCCTGATTAATTCTAATGAGCTGTCATAGTCACTTTTTGCCAGTCTGTCGTAAAGCAGTACATTAACCGTCGCAGCCAGGTTGAGGCTATTAAAGGTGGGGATATATACCACATGGTCACAACGCGCGACGAGCGAGGCCTCCATGCTGCCGTCTTCCGGTCCAAACAGGTAAAAAGCATTGTCCGGGTGAGCGAATTCGGGCAAGGGTGTTGCGCCTTCGACCAGTTCTACGCCCACTACCGAAGCGCCGGACGGAATAACGCTTTCCAGCTGGTCAACACCCACCGTGGGGATCACCCGGTGATAGGCTTTGGTGTCAGCATTAAATTCTTTAGCATGACGAAAACGCTGCCCGGTATAAAACACACTGCTAACGCCAAAGCACCCTGCTGCGCGCAAAATACTGGCAACATTGGTCGCGGATTTCGGGTTTTGTAACCCAATAGAAACGGCACGGTACACGCTGAACCTCCTGTTTGAAGAAGACCGCATTTTAGTCGGCTTGGGCAAAATCACAACCACCATTACAATCCAATAGCACGTAAACAGCGTAGTGATGAGGCCGGGCAATTCCTACAGACGGTCGGGAAATATTTGCCCGCAGAATGAAAACTCACACTAAAAATCATCGCATCATCCATAAATAGCCCATTATTATCAATAGTTTAAAACAGTAAGAAGTTATCACCAATCGGTACAATTCCTGCAATCACAATTAGTTAAATATCGTCAGATTCTGATATTAACGACAAAACTTCAGCGACATTGATTTATCAAGGATAAGGGTAATCAGGGGCTTAATATGACCAAGCAAAATATTTTCGAACCAGGTAAAAATTGTTGGCAGGAAACTCAAGCCTGCTATTCCAGCCCGCTTATCGATTGTGCAAACTACTACCGGGCTTTGCATTCAAGTATTTGCAAAGCTGAAAAACAAATTGTCATCATTGGCTGGGACATCGACAGCCGGATTCGTTTGCTCCATGGAGAAGAGGAAGAGCAGTCTGAAGCCCCTTCCCGAATAGGCGATCTCATCCGATGGAAAGCTGAGCAGGATCCAGAATTAAAAATTTACCTTTTACGCTGGGACTCTTCCTTTGCGTTTTTCGATCAGCGCGAAATGTGGGCACTTGAAGTATGGCAGGATAAGACACCGGAAAATGTTCAGGCTGTCCTTGATGACTCCATACCTATGGGTGGCTCGCAACACCAGAAAGTTGTTCTTATCGACAATGAAGTAGTATTTTCCGGCGGTATGGATGTGGCATTACATCGTTGGGACACCCGCGACCACAATATAGATGAGCCGGGCCGAAACGGGCCAGACGGTGAGTATGGTCCGCTTCACGACGTGCAAATTGTGTCCAGCGGCCCGTTGGTAAAACATTTTGCAGAACTGGTACACTGGCGTTGGAATCGAATCGCTGACAACCCCATCGAGTCTATTCCTTTCCCTGAAACGGATACAGAGGGTTTACCAAGATGCTGGCCCGAGGGCGTGAAGCCCTGTTTTACCAATGCAGACTGTGCCATCGCACGGACTATTCCGGAAATGGAAGACGCCGAGCTGGTTCAGGAAGTGCGTCATATGCTGCTCGACCTGATAGGTTCAGCCAACAAATTTATCTATATCGAAAATCAGTTTGCCACCCGTGAAGAGATAGCATACGCCATCAATAAGCGCATGAAAGAATGCCCCGAGCTGCACGTAGTCATTGTTAGTTCTTATGATCCAAAGGGCCTATTTGAATCCGAGGCGTACTGGGCCAGTCGCATTACCTTCAAGAATATTATCGAAAAAGATATCGATAACGATCGGGTAATGATGACCTACTCGTCTATTCGCGACCAACAAGGCCGCATGGCTTACAAACGGGTACATTCAAAAGTGATGACCATTGATAACCAGTATCTGGTTATTGGTTCATCGAACCTGAGTAACCGTTCAATGACACTGGATACTGAGGTTGATCTGGTGTTGCATGGCAGCACGGAAGAAAACCAGCGCTGCATCGAGTTTGTCCGCAACGATCTGTTGGCTGAGCATACTGGCCGGGAAACCGACCAAATGCAGGCACTAATCGACAGTGAAGCCCCGGTAACGGCTATTATGGAAGGCCAGTTAGCCCACGGATATGTGCTCACAGAAATTGATGACAGTGAATTTACCACCGCTTCAGAAACCAACGTATTTCGCAGTATTTCCGATCCGGAAGAGCCGCTTGGTCCGGCAATACCGGATTTCCATGGTAAATTCAGTGCCATTACCAACCCTCGTCGCCGGACCATTATGATTAGCCTGGGCGTTATCATTCTGGCGTTGATAGCCGGTGCGCTGATCCTTATCAGTAATACCGTCCCGTGGCTCGACGGCGACCGTATTCAGGCTTTCCTGGAAGAAAGTCGCGGTACTTACTTTGCCTTGCCTACCGTATTACTGGTGTACCTGGTGGGAGGTCTCTTGTTCTTCCCGGTTACTGTGCTATCACTGGCGGTGGCTGCTATTTTTGGCCCGGTATGGGGCCCTATCTACGGCATCATAGGTGCGCTGCTCAGTGCGGGTACTACGTTCCTGCTGGGTAAGTTATTAGGTAATGCCGGCCTGCGCAAACTGGGCGGCCCTAAAGTCGAGGCGGTCGATGAGAAACTGAAAAAGAGCGGTATTATTGGCGTTGCGGCCATTCGCATGCTGCCGGTAGCCCCTTTCAGTCTGGTAAATCTGGTGGCCGGTATTTCCTCCATCACCCTGGTACAATTTTTAATCGGCACCTTTTTAGGCATGGCGCCACAGATGGTTGCCAAGGGCCTGGTAGGAGATTCTATCATGCAAATTTTCAGAAACCCTTCAGCTGAAACCGTGACCTACCTGGTAGGTGGCCTGGTGTTCTGGCTGGCTATGATTATTGGCTCGCAAAAAGTGGCCAAAATGTATCAGGCGAAAAAAGAAGAGGCAAAAGAAGAATCTGAAGAATGTATCGCTTAATTACTTATAATTTGCATAGCGGCGTGGGCCGGGACGGCATTCAGGACTATGCCCGTATCGGCCGCTTTCTGGTTGAACAGAATGCCGACTTTGTACTGCTACAGGAAATGGATACTCGCTCGGCTGTGCGTGATGTGAATGAGGATATCAGTGCAATTTGTGCCGATGGCAAGTACATGTTGATACCTGCCCCAACGGTAACTACCAAACATGGCTGGTATGGTAATGCTATTTTAACCCGCCACCCGGTATTACACCGCCAGCAATTTGATATCAGTGTTACCGGCCGCGAACCGCGCTCATTGCAACACATTGTGGTGACTCTTAACCAACAGCCGCTTAGTCTGTTTAATGCCCATTTAGGACTCAAAAAGAAAGAGCGGGCCTATCAGGCCAGGCGGTTGCATCAGATCATGCTGTCTATTGAGCGTAACCTGATGCCAGCTTGCTTAGGTGGTGACATGAACGAGTGGTGGCTGAACACCCGGCTGTTTAAACGGCTTGATAAAACTTACCATCAGCTTCGCACGGGCAGAACCTTCCCTAGTCACCTGCCCCTGTTCAATCTGGACAGAGTATGGACCAGTCCTGAACTAACCGTACACCACAGCGGCCGGTTAATTGATAAGGCCTATCGCCATTACTCTGATCATTTAGCGGTTAAGGTGGATTTTGCAATCAACCCGCCTACTGAATAAAGTAGGCGGTGACTTTCAGCTTACCATGCTCTTGTGTCAAAACCAGAATTTCGCTGAGTGAACTGGCCTTTTCAAACTTACTGGCAAACTTCAACACCCAGTATTCACCATCTGGCAAGCCGCTAAACTTCTGGCGTTTGCCGTACCCGGTGAGATTACGGTTGGTTAAATCTCCCAGTTTACTGCGGGTGCCTTTCAGTACCTGATCCCACTGCGAGGCGTCAATCCGTTGCTTAAATCCCTGACTGGCATATTGCCAGGTTTGGTAATAGCGTCCATTATCCAGTAACTCTAACCAGGTATAGGCAGGCGCCAGATCCACCTGGGGCTCATTAGCATAGGACGGTGTAACCACCATTAAACACCAGCTAACTAACAGTAAACATGCAAACCTGCGCATTATGATTTCCCCAAAAAAAAGCGCGCCGGAAACCAGGCGCGCTTTTACGGTACAACAAGTCAGGGTTATTTAGCAATAACCGTCAGGATGGGTTGGGATGCATCCGGCCCGGTTACCCTGAACTCGTAGGTTCCGGCAGCCAGTTCAATCATCAGATTGTTGTTACTGCTGCCCAGAATCTTGGCTACACCTTCTGCTACCGTATTAGTCAAAGCATCTTCCGGATTGCCCAGATTCACCGTCGCCCAGTCTTCCGAGGCTACCTTAAACTCAGTAGCACCTCCGCCCAGGGTAATATCAACGGCATAGACACCATCGCCCTGATAGATAAGCTCATCATCAGTGCCCCAGCCATTCATACCGCCGCGCAGATAAACCGGGGTAGTGCCAAAGAATTGCTCATTGAAAACCTTGAGTACCGGTTCGGCCTTATCAGTAGCATCGACAACAAACACATAGTCACCATCTTCTTCAATGGTCAGTACCAGGTTGTCATTGGTTGCCGCCAGGTCTGTCGGCTCACCTAACACTATCTGCTTATCGGCGTCAGCCCCGGATATTGCTCCCAGATTGACGGTTGCCCAGTCTTCTGATGCTACCTTAAACTCATAGCTGCCAGCAGCCAGCGACATGGCCACCTGATACTGACGACCGCCCTGATACAGCAGTGGTGTGTCTGTTCCCCAGCCATTAAAGTCGCCGCGCAGATAGACCTCGGTACCCGCATAAGGCTCTTCATTTTCGACCGTTAATACCGGTGCCTGCGGATCGCTGGCATCTATGCTAAACAGATAGGTTGCATCGGTTGTGGGCGTAAAGAACAGATTATTGTTGGTGGTTCCCAGCGCCACTGACTCGCCCTCGGTGATAGTTGCTTCAGACGCATCGGCTGCACCAAAATTCACCGTTGCCCAATCTTCGGAGGCAAACTTAAATTCGTACTGGTTACCTGCAGTTAACTGAGCAGCTGCGGTATAGATACCATTGCCCTGATAACTGAATTCACCGTCTGTGCCCCAACCATTCATACTACCGCGCAGATACACTGGCGTATCACCATAAGGTACAACATCCGGTGCACCGGCGGTGGCATAACTGGCCAGGCCATAACCCTGGGCCCCTGCCTGAGGCTTAACAAATACCGCGATGGTAAGTGCCGGCACGGTAAAGCTGCCATTGCCTGCTTGATCTTCGGTAAAATAAGCGCCGCGCACGGTGCTGTCGTAAGAGCTTTGCTGAACCGGGTGTAGCATGAAGCCACTAGCGGTATTAACACTCAGGGTCTTTTC
>CATMRP010000103.1 GCA_950073835.1 uncultured Alteromonadaceae bacterium | reverse complement strand
TGAAAGGTTGATAAGGCTTTTACGCGGTCTGGGCACAGTGTTTCATTAAAACTGATAAGTAATGTGTTCATTGTGCCAGCACAACGGCAAATTCCAACTGGACCTGAGTCTAGTAAGTGACTGTCTCAATATTAAAAGGGGGAGGGCTTTACAATAATGTAAAGCCCTGCTTCTATTTAGCAAACCGCAGCAAACGCTTTTGCTGTAGCATCGATATTGCGGGTGTTCAGGCCCGCTACACACATGCGGCCACTGGCAATCAGATAAACCCCAAATTCGTCTTTCAGGCGCTTAATTTGCTCCGGGCTGAAGCCGGTGTAACTGAACATTCCCACCTGCGTTGCCAGGTAGCTAAAATCCACATCCGGGCGCAGCTCGCCAAGCTTGGCGACCAGTTGCTGACGCATGGTGTGCATGCGCTCGCGCATAGCTTCCAATTCGGTTTTCCACTCATCGGTCAGTGCATCGCTTGCCAGTACATGATTAACCAGGCGCGCGCCGAAAGACGGCGGCGTAGAGTAGTTTGTCCGTACGGTAAACTTAAGCTGACCCTGAATAGTTTCGGCAGTTTCCGGTGATTCACACACCACATACAACGCCCCGACACGCTCACTGTACAATGAGAAGATTTTCGAGAATGACTGCGCTAACAGGAATGGCTGACCAGACTCTGCCATCAGCTTAATGGCCTGAGTATCTTCGTTTAAACCAAAACCGAACCCCTGATAAGCCATATCGAAAAAAGCCAGCAGGTTACGCTGTTTAACCACGTCCACAACCTGTTGCCACTGCTCGTTGGTCAGGTCGATACCTGTTGGGTTATGGCAACACGGGTGCAGCAGTACAATGGCTCTTTCCGGCAGTTGATTTAAATCTTCCAGCATTCCGCTGAAATCAAGCATTTTGGTTTGCGGGTTGTAGTAGCGATAGGTATTTACCTTCACGCCCGCGCCTTTGAAGATAGAGTGATGGTTTTCCCACGTCGGGTCACTCACCCAAAGCTCTGAATCGGGAAAATACCGCTTGAGTAAATCGGCACCTACTTTCAGCGCGCCTGAACCGCCCAGGCTCTGGGTTGATGCTAAGCGACTGTCCACTAATGGCATTGCATCACCAAAGGCCAGCGATTTTACTGCTACCCGGTAATCCGGTAAGCCGTCCATCGGCAGGTAAACAGGTGATGCTGGCAGGTTATCTGCTGCCCATACCTTGGCCTTATCAACACTACTAAAGTTTGGCACTTTGCCGTCTTCATCAAAATAAAACCCGATGGTGAGATTCACTTTGTTCTCTCGGGGATCTTTCATGAATTGTTCAACCAGCGAGAAGATCGGGTCGCCGGCATAGGCATCAACATGTTCAAACATAGTAATTCCTTAGAGTGACTGTCTCTTGGGAGCAGTTTTTAATTAATTTATTGGCCAGTTTAAGCTAAATAGCGGTCTTTCCGGTGGTTGAATGCAATCAGAATATTCAGCACCACTGCGCCAAGCACAGAAGCGATCAGTGCCGGAATGCTCACTACAAAGAACGCCGCACACACCACCAGTACATCTACCCCCATTTGCAGGTACCCGGCACGGAAGCCGGTTTTATCCTGAATGTAGAGCGCTAAAATGGTTACACCACCCAGACTGGCACCATGGCGGAACAATACCACAAAGCCGGTGCCCATGAGCAGATTGCCGAACAGGGTGGAGTAAAATAAATCCAGTTCACTAAACTGAATAAACGCCGGGTGAATATGGGTAAACAGCGATACTAACGACACGGTAGCAAAGGTCTTAAGGGTAAAAACCACGCCCATTTTCTTCAGCGCCAGAATATAAAACGGAATATTCACTAGAAAGAAGGCTAAACCAAAGGTCATGGGCGACAGGTAATCAATCAAAAACGCCATCCCTGCGGTACTGCCGGTAAGCGCGCCAACCTCACGCAATAAAATAGCCCCGAAAGAAACTAAAATAGTACCGGTGATCAGGGCCAGAACATCTTCTACCCAACTGTGCCGAATGGACTTCGGCTGACTGATTGCTGCTTCACTCATTATTTCACCCACGGGATGACCAAAAATTAAACCGTGAGAAATATAGCACAATAAAATTATTTTGTGCGTTAATTTTATATTTACTGCGCAAACTGTGCATTTTAGAATTGTTTTTGCGGCATTACAACCAAACGCCATCCTCTTTCAGGCGTTCCAACACCACCGCGGTGCGGATATGCCCCACCGTTTTGTGTGCGGCCAGATCGCTGATCAGCGCCGATAAGTCACTCAGCTCCGCCACCGCCACTTTAAGAATAAAGTCGGCGTTACCGGTGGTTTTATACATATCCAGAATAGCCGGGGTGTGTTTTACCAGCTCATAAAAGGCCGTTACAGCATCAGGGGAGGCTTCGGCAAGAGTAATTTCCAGTACCGATGATATATCCAGATTCAGCGCCACCGGTGAGATTCGGGCACTGTAACCAATAATGTACTTTTGCTGCTCAAGATGAATTCGGCGGCGGGAGATTTGCGAAGCAGACAGGCCCACCAGCTCGCCTAACTCCTGATTAGTCAGGCGACCATTCTGGCGCAGGAGTTTTAGGATCTGTTTATCGTAACCATCAATATCATGCATGATGTGTGCAGATTTCCGTGCAGTATGAGTTTATTGTGCAAGCTTAGCGCGAATACGCAATGAGATCATGCAATGATTCAATCGCCGGCAATTGATGCTCCGGCTGATAAAATAACCGGTTAAGACGGCCGAGGAAATTTACCTTACGATTGGGATCCTGCGGTTTTACCCGGCGTTCGCTGCTGGTCTGTAAAAACTCCTGTGGGCGCAAATTCAGTTCATGAATTTCATCGGTAGTAATGCCCTGGCCGTAAACCGTGCTCAAAATACGCTCCGTTTTACTTTCCATAATCGGCATAATGTCACTGGCGTAAAGCTCGCTAATGGGTTCACCTATGGCTTCCAGCGAATGATTAATCGCAGCCCATAACTCATCATGCGTGTAGTGCGCATCGCCTGGAGCATAGTAACCCATCACTTCCCACTCAAATTCGGCATTACTGGCTGCAATGGAGCTTTCCACCGTTGGCGAAAACGACAGGTCCGGCCGTGCGCCGATGTTGTATGCGTCTACCGACAGACCAATACAAATCACCAGATCGCCCATTACCGCAGGGTTGCGGTAGAGCGCTTCAAAGGCCGCCCTTTTTACGCCCATCCAGCCGTAAATCATGGGCTTTTGCTGAGCGAAATGGCGCACTTCATGGGGTAGATCTTCACCGTACTTTTCCACCAGCAATGGCATGGGGTCGGCTTCTAGCTGGCTTTCCGGTACCCAGACTTCATATTCCAGGCGATTATCGGCTTTGCCACGGCTCTTAATACCGTAGGAAAGGTTTACCGGGCGGCAAATACTGCGGTCTTCATCCACCCGGTGAAAATACTCCGAGCGCAAACGTTTAATAAACGGCGCATCCAAACCGGCCAGTGCGGCGGTAGGGTAACGGTATCCGCAGTCACTCTGCTCAACAATGGTAAGCCCTGGAACACGCTCAGTTAAGGCGTGTTTTAATCCTTTAAACAAATGGTAGTCAGGCAGAATGATGCTGCGCTCCGGTTCGATGGTAAATCGTTCGCCGGTTTCGCTGATAAACTTGGGGGTCTTACTGAATTCATAGTTGCCGAGGCCTGACATCTCAATGGCAAGGTCTCGCAAGCGGGCAATTTCCAAAAACAACGCTTCATGGTTGCGAATATGTTTTAACAGCGGTCGTTCCATCTACTCACATCTGGTTTAATTAAAGCCTGTTAGCCAGTCTGCCAGAAATAGCACCAGAGGTTAAGCACTTAAGTAGCGACCTGAATTGACGCTGCACACACCGCAGCACTGCCATTCAGTAAGCAGCTCAATACAGCCGCTGATAGCCACATCCTGACGGCAGGATTGGGTAATCATTTTGATTCGGGTTTTCGGCAAACGGCACGTCAGCTCAAGTGTTCTGCCGGTATCCGCCGATTCGGTGATCACGCCCGAGGTGTAGCCATAAAGTAAACGCATCAAACCGGATCGTAGGCGAGGCGTTGTGTCCCAGTTAGTATTATGGATTAGCCCGGCTACATTGCCGCGTAAGCCCGATAGCAGGTTAGCCATAGAGGCAGCCTGGATATATTGATCATCCACCGCCAGAACGATTTCACCTGGATGGCTTTGCATGTAGCGCTTTAATTCGGGCACCGCCAGCCAGACACTGCTGGCTCGCAGGGTTTTAATGGTTAAATGCGAGTGTGCCGGTAAACGGCAGGACAAGTGATCTCTACTATTAAGCAGCAGTAATTCCACGTGCACGCCACTCATCAATAGCCCGTCTATCAGCTGACTGGTGAGTTCGGCATCTTCGCAGCCATCACACTCTGAATACGCAGCAAAGACAGCAATGCGCTCCAGTGAATGTTCTACAGAAAAATACATGCCGCCCTCGATAGTAGTGATTACAGCGTAAGACAGAGTAAAGCATAGTTCGGAAAACATTTCATTAACATTTATATAACAAGCAGTGCTAATTAACGATGCTGCGTGCAGAAAAGCTTTACAAAAGGCCATTTTTAGCGCCCAGCGCCCGATTCTTGCCAGCTCGACAATTGCTCAATATAAGCACGTACAGCCGTGTCTTGTTGAAACTGTTTTACCGCGTCCACTAATATTTGTCCCGCGAGCGGTGACTGAATGGCAGCCTGCATGGCTTCAGCCAGGGCCTGCGTGTCTTTGCAGGGTACCACTCGCCCCACCCGGCCGTTTTGCAGAGTTTGGGCAACATCCCCGACATCCGTAGCCACACAAGGAATTCCCATGGACAGGCACTCTGTGAGCACCGTAGGCGAGCCCTCGCAGTCTGACGACAAAACAAACAGGTCGGCGTGTTTCATTTCAGCGTAAGGGTTTTCTACAAAACCAAATAACGATACATGCTCCAAAATGCCCAGCTCAGCACACAAGGCTTTTAGATCACTTCGCTGCGGCCCCTCACCGAAAATGACCAGCCTGGCCGGCATTAGTTGCAGGAGTAAGCTAAAGGCCCGAATGAGTAATGCAAAATTTTTCTGCGAGGACAACCGCCCAGCTGCCACAATCACCGGGCGCGCTTTTTGGTTTAACCAAGGGTGAACCGGCGGTGCGGCCGATTTTTTAGCGATTGCCGGGGTGATCACAGGGTTAGGCAGTATTTTTATACGCGTGTCGGGTAACCCTGTAATGGTTTGTAACGCACTCGCAGCATCCTGCGACACTGCAATGACGCCAGTTAAGTAGCGATATAATTTCCGCATCAATGCAAACCTAAGCCTGACCATCACTCCGTTTCGGGATGCCAGCCCAGTGAGCATATTGGTGTGAATTTGCCCCACTACCCGGCCTCTGCATCGGTTTATCCGGTGGGCGATCGAAGCAGCCTGAATCGCGCGGTCTTTAATCGCAAACAGCAGCCGGTTGGGATGTTTGTTCAGATACCTGACCAGCTCAGGCACCGCCAGTATAGCGCTGCTGGCCTTGAGTTTGGTCACTGTAAGTCCAGGGTGTTCTGGCATTTTATCAATGTGCGGACCGCGAGCTTTTAACAGCAGAAGTTCGACCTGAATATCAGCGTTAACCAGCCCTTGCACCAGATGATTGGTAATGACTTCAACACCACCACTCCCCGAATATGAGACCAGAATAGTCAGTTGCGTGAGTGACTGTCCATTAGCCTCAAGTGACTGTCCATTAGCCTCAAGTGACTGTCCATTAACCTCAGTTACGTGTGTGAATGGTTGTTCCTTTACCTGTTGATTCATAGCACCTGATGCGACTGTCCTTAATATGTCATATAGGTATCGTATTGTTTGAATGAAACATTTTTATGACGATCAACAATAGCCATGCTGCTTTCCCACAAACATCAGTTTCTATTTGTGCATATTGCTAAAACCGGCGGTACCAGTGTGCGCGATGCGCTGTCACGCTATCGCTGGGATGCCCGATACGGTGTGCCGCAATTTATAGTGAATAAACTAAGTCAGCTCTGCGGTCACAAACTGGGTTGCCGATTTCCACGCCACAGTAAAGTGATTGCCGCCAAAGAAATGTTACCGGCGGAATATTTCGCCGGGCTGTACAAATTTGCTTTCGTACGAAACCCGTGGGACTTACAGGTAAGTTCCTATCACCATATCAAACGCGAGCGGCCGCATCTGGTAGCGGGTTTTGATGACTTTGACAGCTTTATGCGATACAAGCTTAACCCTGATCGTCCCTATCAGTATCACATCGATACTTCCATGCAGTTACAAACCGACTATCTGACCGATCTGAAAGGTAATCTGTGTATGGACTTTATCGCCAAGTACGAAAACTTACAGAACGATTTCAATACTATTTGTAAGCAGCTAAACCTGCCGACAACAACTCTGCCCCATAGACGCAAAGCCACCGACCGAGAGACTTACCACCAATACTATTCTGCCGAATTAGCCAAATTAGTGGACAGGCACTTTCAGAAAGACATTAGCCTCCTTGGTTATCGTTATTAACGCTTTCATTGATCACGCATAGCCTTATAACCTTTTCGATCTCCAGCCAGGTTTGTGGACAGGCACTTATATCTGCCTCAGCAACTCAAATGAGTGCCTGTCCATGCGGGCGACCTATGCGGGCGCTAGTGTTTTCGTTGATAAAGGGTAAGCCTTACAACTTTTTCAATTTCAAGCAATAACAGTAACGCCAAGCCCGTTAGCACTATCACCAGGTTGTCGATTAATGTAGGTGATTGCGTACCGAACACGGTTTGCAAAACCGGAATGTAGGAAATGGCCAACTGAGCAACTACCACTACACAGACTGCCGACCACACTACCTTGGTACCTTTCACTCCGGTTAAGGAGATTGAACGCAGGTTCATGGTACGCACAAAAAACAGGTAGAAAATCTCCAGGCCCACCAACATGTTCATTGCCAGCGTCCGGGCATATTCCACATCATGCCCGGCTTTAATGGCGTAATGGTAGATACCAAATACCGCCAGGAAAAACAGTGTGCCCACCAGCATAATCTGCCACACCAGTGCAGGCTGAATGAGTGCCTGTCCACGCGGGCGCGGTGGTTTTTTCATGGTCGCAGCGTCGGTGGGTTCAAAGGCTAACGCCATGCCCAGCGTGACTGCCGTGATCATATTGACCCACAGGATCTGCACCGGCGTAATGGGATACGGCAACCCTGCCAAGAGTGCAACGATAATGGTTAGCGCTTCACCCGCGTTGGTAGGCAGCGTCCAGCTCACCACTTTTTTGATGTTGGCATACACGGTACGGCCCTGCTCTACCGCTGCCGCTATGGAGGCAAAATTATCGTCGGCCAACACCACTTCGGCCGCTTCCTTGGCTGCTTCACTGCCTTTAAGGCCCATGGCCACACCAGCGTCGGCGCGTTTAAGCGACGGTGCATCATTTACGCCGTCACCGGTCATTGAGACTGTCAGTCCCAGAGACTGCAGCGCCATTACCAGCCGCAGTTTGTGTTCAGGAGTGGTTCGGGCAAACACATCAGTATGTTGCACAGCCTCTTTAAGTTGCTCATCGCTAAGGGCATCGAGCGCCGTGCCGGTGAGCACCTTATCGGTATGCGTTAAGCCCAGCTGTTTGCCAATCGCCTGAGCGGTCACCGCATGGTCGCCGGTAATCATCTTGACCTGAATTTTTGCATTCAGGCAGGTTTGCACCGCGCTAATGGCTTCCTGCCTGGGCGGATCTATCAGCCCTACCAGCCCCAGCAGACACAGCGAATCCTGCAAATCCCTAGCACTTAGAACGGTATGGTCAGCGGGCACCCTGCGAGAAGCCACAGCCAGCACACGCTGACCTTTTCTGGCCAGTGCCTCAGCTTTTTCAAGCCACGCGGTTAGTTCGATGGATTGTTCCTCGCCCTGCGCCGTTTGTTGAACCCGGCATAACTTCAATACCACTTCCGGCGCACCTTTCACCAAAATGAGGCCGTGGCCGTTGTGGTCGTGATTGAGCGTTGCCATATACTGGCTGGTAGAGTCGAATGGCAGTACATCGGTGCGCCGCCAGCGCGCTTTATAATCCTCACCTTCATCAAACGTGGCCTTGCTGGCGAAGCTTACCAGCGCCGCTTCCATGGGATCGCCCTCGAAACTCCAGTTGTCATCACGATGATGTATTTCGGCGTCGTTACACAGTGCGCATGCCCGGGCAACGTCCTGCAACAAGGGCTGCTCAGCCGTGTGTACCGGTTTATCGTTAAATAACACGTCGCCAATGGGCGCATAACCTTCGCCATCCACATCATAGCCGTTAGCCGCGGTTTGTACGCTAACCACCATCATTTCGTTGCGGGTAAAGGTGCCGGTTTTATCGGAGCAGATCACCGACACAGAGCCAAGGGTTTCAATAGCCGGTAATACCCGCACAATGGCACTGCGCTTAGCCATGGCCTGCACGCCAACGGCCAGGGTAATGGTAAGTACCGCGGGCAGCCCTTCCGGAATGGCGGCAACAGACAAGCCCACCACCGCAAGAAAGAGTTCAGTAAACGGCTGATTGAGCACCAGGGTGCCAACCAGCAACAGGATAACCGCCACGGTCAGAATAAAACCGGTGATCCACTTGGCCAGCACGTCCATTTGTTCCACCAGCGGTGTAGTGAGCTTCTGAACCCCCGACAGCATGCCGCCAATCCGGCCAATTTCGGTATCGGCGCCGGTGGCCACCACTACCCCGGTTGCCTGGCCGGCTGTTACATTGGTGCCACTAAACGCCATACATTGCCGATCGCCCAGCGCTGCTTCCTCCTCTACCGCGCTGATACCCTTTTCCACTGGCAGTGATTCACCGGTTAGCAGACTTTCCTGAATCGCCAGACTGTGGCTGCTAAGCAGCCGGATATCAGCCGGCACCTTATCTCCGGCCTCCAGCAGGACCACATCACCGGGTACCAGTTCTTCACCCGCCACAGTGCGACGCTTGCCATTGCGGATCACCGCCGCTTTTAAGGCCAGCATCTGGCGAATGGAATCCATGGCTTTTTCGGCCTTACCTTCCTGCATCACGCCAATCAGGGCGTTAACAATCACCACTGCAAAGATCACCGCCGTGTCTATCCAGTGCTGTAAAAATGCGGTCAGAATACCGGCCACCATCAGCACGATAACCAGCAGATTGGCAAATTGCTTGAGGAATCGCGCCAGTGTGCTGGCCTGGGGCGCCTCAGGCAGCTTGTTTGGTCCACAGCTTGAGAGTCGCTGGCTAACCTGTTCCTGGCTCAGGCCATCACGGGTGGTTTCGAGTTGGATAATCGCTTCGTCGGCGGTCAGCGCGTGCCATTTGGATTGCTGTACATCGGTCATGATTACTCCCGTACATGTAAGACAAAGGCAGTACAAAGCAGGGGCGTAATGTTATGTGCTCAGCACCTGCATGCCATCTATGAGTATAGATACCGTACAAAGATTACGCGCTAAAGACACTGATTTGCATCAAAGAGAGTACTACCGGGAGTGCTGACGTCCTGCCATAGCAGTCCCGGTGTTGGTGGGTTCAGATATGCAATGTTGCCCCATGCGCAGAAAATATCGAGCGCACTTTATCCAGTTCATCCGGTGCTGCCTGTTTGAGAAACGCGCTCAGCGAGCGAAATAAATCCAGCGACTGACTGCCAGGGCCGGTAAATTCGAACATCCTGACGCCCTCGGCACAAGACTGAAACGCATGAACCTGCCCCTCAGGAACATATACCATAGCCCCGACACCGCAGTGATAACCGTCTTCATTCAACATAAAATCCACTGCGCCGCTTATCACATAAAAGGTTTCCGACCACGGATGACTGTGGGGCGGCGGGCCAAAACCAGCGCCGGAACTCTCCTGTACAGTGACAGATTGCTCGTCACCTGCCTGAGAATCACTCATTACATTGATCAGGCCGCCGAGCAGCTCAATAGATTCAAGTGGAGCAGACTCCTGTAAAACAATAGCCCTGTGCATAGCATTACCTCTTTTCACTCACTGTTCAATGACTGACTCTCAGTGCTGGGTTGTCATAGTCATTATGACGCTGACACGAACCTCAATGCTGATGTGATAGACGTCATCGGCAAAGTTGATGGTGAGTTTTCTTTTATAACAATTGAGTATAGTGAAGAATTTCAAAAACGAGATGACGGATAGAAATTAACCGGCTGAACGCTTACCAACGGGCCTGCCTTCAGCTAGTCATTGTGGCGCTGGGCGGCCAGATATTTGTACAGAGTAGACTCACCAATATTAAGCTGCCGGGCCACCTCTTTTTTCTTCATGCCCTTGGCAATCAGCTTATTGGCCTTGTTAATAATCGTAGCCGGCAGAGCTTTACGGCCTTTGTATTTTCCTTTAGCCCGGGCTTTGGCTATGCCAATGGCCTGCCGGTCGATCAGTAGGTCTTTATCCATCTGCGCGGCACTGGCAATCAGCGCATAAATATTGGGCGCCGGGCCAGCTACCGACTCCAGATTATCAACAATCAGCATAATCCCCTGTCGTTCAAGGTCAGTGGTAACAGCTGCTACCGCACGAATACTGCGCCCGAGTCTGGACACATCGTGAATAATCAGCCGATCACCGCGCTTTAAGCGCTTTAACAGCCGGTTGAGCTTGGGCTTTGCGCCAGGATCTACATTAGGCTCGCGCACCACAATATCGTGAGGGTACTTGTTGATTAAGGACTGAGCCTGCTCGTCAACGTCCTGTTTTTCGGTACTGCTGCCAACGTATAAGTAGGTGGTCACGCGCTGATTCTGATTAGACTGGCTATGTTCAAAATGATAGTAAAATCAGCATTGAATACAAGCGTTAAAACATCCGACCTGACAATTAGCGGGTTTTCTCCCGCCGAGGTCGTTACCTCGCAGGAAACACTTGCCCTGCAGGCGCCATCCGCTGGCCCCCGGCAAAGCATCAGCTTACCACTTCAACCGTCTTACCCAATCTCTCCCGACAGGAGTTAGTAAACGTAATTTGTAACAGATTATCGAAAGCGAATATGATGGCGATTAAGCTCACTGATTTTACTGCAGCCCATCAGGCGCATATCCCGCTCTATTTCTGCCACCATCAGTTGCATGGCGCGCTCTACCCCCGGCTGACCAGCCGCCGCCAAAGCATACAAATAGTAGCGGCCCAGGCCAACCGCTTTTGCTCCCAGCGCCAGCGCTTTGAGTACATGGGTACCACGCTGAACGCCGCTATCGAAGATCACATCAATTTTGTCGCCCACCGCATCAACAATTTCGGCCAGATGGTCAAAGGAACTGCGTGAGCCATCCAGTTGCCGGCCACCGTGATTAGAGATAACAATGCCACTACAGCCAATGTCTACGGCTCGGCGCGCGTCATCGGCACTCATGATCCCTTTTAAGCAAAACTGGCCGTCCCAGAATTTAACCATCTCCTCGACGTCTTTCCAGTTCATGGATGGGTCGAGCATATTGGTAAAATAGTCGCCGATGGAGCTGCTGCCACTACCCATATCAATGTGCGCCTCGAGCTGCGGTAAAGAGAATTTCTCATGGGTGATGTAGTTGATCCCCCAGGCAGGCTTAGTCGCAAACTGCCATAATCCGGCCAGGTTGAGTTTAAACGGAATGGAAAAGCCGGTTCTGAGATCCCGCTCCCGGTTGCCACCGGTAATGGAGTCTACCGTTAACATCATTACTTCGATGTTGGATTCTTTAGCCCGCTCCATCATGGCCCGGTTCAGGCCTCTGTCTTTATGAAAATAAAATTGATACACCTGCGGGGTATCGTATTGCCGGGCAATCTCTTCCATGCTTACCGTACCCAGCGACGACACGCCAAACATGGTGCCGAACCTCTCGGCTGTAGCGGCTACCGCACGTTCTCCCTGATGATGGAACAAGCGTTGTAACGCGGTGGGCGATAAATACACCGGCAGGTCGAGCTTTTGCCCCATCACTTCCACGCTCAGATCTATGTCTTTCACACCGGTTAAAACACGGGGGATGAGATCACATTCTCTGAATGCATCGCTGTTACGACGCAATGTGGTTTCATCGTCGGCGCCGCCATCAATGTAGTTGAAGATAGGACCGGGCAGTCGCTTCTGCGCCAGTTTTCTGAAATCGTGAAAATTAAAACATTGGTTCAATCGCATTAACGGCTCCCCTTTAAATAACGCGAATGGGCTGACTTTGGTCACAGCTGATACAGTGCAAAGGATACCGGAAATTTTTATGGCTGCGGCGGTATGCGCCTAATGTCTCAGTGAAACCGTTGAATAACCGAAGAAATATAGCCTGACTGCCGAGCGGTTGGGTTAACAGGGCAGTCAGGCTGGCTTGGATACACGGTTACACAATACCTGAACCGGTGGCGTTGGGATCACGTGGGCGCAATTCAGCCATTTTGCTGCGATAACCACTGTTGCGGTACACCGCCAACGGGTTAATTGCTGCGCCTTTGCGATAGCGGGCCATCGCCAAAATGGGCGACACATCCAGGTTGAAGGCGTTCTTTAATTCCAGCGACGCCATTAGCGCATCGTTATCTTCCTGATAGCCGTACAGGGCCTCACGATTAACCAGTAAGGCTTTAACAAAAGAGCGCTGCACTTCAATGGCGGAGTTGATCAGGCTTTCTGCCGGATCAGTGACATTGTGAGACTGATCAAGCATGTAGGCAGGATTGAATTCCTGTTCCTTACGGTATTCCGCATCCACCAGCTCGTTAAAAATAAGAAATTGCTGATACGGATGTAACGAACCGCTATCGAGATCATCGTCGCCGTATTTGCTGTCGTTAAAGTGAAAACCACCGAGCTTTTTAAACTGGATCAGGCGCGACACAATCATCTCAATATTGGTGTTTGGCGCGTGATGACCAAGATCCACCAGTGACTTACATTTAGGGCCAAGCTGCATGGCAGCCAGAATGTTGGAGCCCCAGTCCTGAATGATGGTGGAATAAAATGCCGGTTCGAACATTTTATGCTCAATGTGTATTTCCCAGTCATCCGGCAATCCTTTATAAATTTGCTCCATGCTGGCCAGGTAACGTTCAAATGCTCGCTGAAAATGCTGCTGCCCGGGATGATTAGAACCGTCGCCAACCCATACCGTAAGACTTTTCGCGCCTAGCTGCTGACCATAGCCTATGCAGTCGAGATTGTGTTGAATCGCCAGTTCACGGGCCTCTTTGCTGGTGTTACTCAGGCTGCCGTATTTGTAGGAGTGCTCCTGACCAGGCTGATCCTGAAAAGTATTGGAGTTCACGGAAACCCATTTTATCCCGTACTCATCGGCTGTCTGTTTGAGCTCACTGAAGTCATCCACTTTGTCCCAGGGGAAATGCGGCGAAACGCTGTCGGTACAACCCGAAAGTTCATTGATCACGGCACAATCCTCGAGTTTCTCAAAGATATTGCGTGGTTCGCCGGTGCCAGGGAAACGTGCAAAGCGGGTGCCACCGGTACCGGTACCCCAGGACGGCACGGCAATCTGAAAATCGGCCGCGCTACGGGTGATGGTTTCAATATCAATATTTTGTCGCGCCAGTTTGTCACCCAGCGCCGCGTAATCGGCCTCAAGTTCGTTGAGCAATGACTGATTTTCTTGGTTAATCAGTGATTCGTCGATGCGTCTTAACATAATCGGTTACTCCTATCGCAGGAAGGCTTCATGCAGACCGCCGTCTACACTGATCACCTGCCCGGTGGTTTTACTTAACTGCCCAGAAATCAGCAGGTAGGCGGCTTCGGCCTGATCGTCCGGCGTAATGGGCTGCTTGGTGAGTGTGCGCTGGGCATAAAACTCAGCCAGTTTATTGCGTAGTGCCTCGGTAGACTCATCCGCGCTGAACGCAATGTTATATTTGGTTAGCGACGAAATCACCCGATCACGCGGGAACATGTTACTGCCCTGCACCACCGTTGCCGGCGCCAGTGCATTCACATTAATAAGCGGCGAAAGCGTAACGGCAAGTTCTCGTACGAGATGGTTGGCCGCTGCTTTACTGGTATCGTAGGCCAGTGAACCTTTCTTCGAAACCGCCGCATTGACACTGGTGGTGAGTACCAAAGCACCTTTAAGCCCCTGACGCTGCCACACTTTGTGCGCTTCGGAGGCCACCACGTAACCGCCTTTTACATTCACACCAAAGCTTAAATCAAAGATTTGGTCGTTTTTGGCCATGTCTGCGCCTTCCGCTACAAACACACCGGCGGTAACAATGACCTTATCAATGCCGCCGTACGCCAATAGCACCAGAGAAAACAAGGCCTCAACCGTTTCCCGCTTAGTGATATCCACCTGTAAGGCGATTGCCGGTCCACAGGCGGAGATGCCAGAGCCCGCTACGCCAATGCCCTGACCGTAAATATCGGTGAGTTCGGCGGCGGTTTTCTCAGCATTGGTATAATTCAGATCCGCACACACCACATGGGCGCCTTCCCTGGCAACGCGGTGGGCCGTCGCTTTTCCGATTCCGTCACCGGCGCCAATCACCACTACCACATCGCGCGCCAGCGATTTTTCTGCCGGCATACGTTGCAGTTTGGCTTCTTCCAGCGCCCAATACTCAATATCAAAGGCTTCCTGTGCTGGCAGCGCAGTGTATTCAGAGATGGCTTCAGCGCCTCGCATTACCTCAATGGCACAGTTGTAAAACTCGGCCGTCACCCGCGACTCACTCTTGTTTTTACCCCAGGCAATCATGCCGATGCCAGGAATAAGAATAACCGTGGGGCTGGGGTCACGCATAGCCGGAGAATCTTCGTGTTTGCAGCTTTCGTAATAAGCAATGTAGTCTTCGCGATATTGCTGCAAGCCCGTTTTAAACTTGTCGACCAGCTGTTCGAAATCGTCATTTTGCGGATCAAAATCCACCAGTAATGGTTTAATTTTGGTACGCAGAAAATGATCCGGACAAGAGGTGCCCAGTGCGGCCAGTCTTGGCGCATCCACGCTGTTTACAAAACGTAAGGTAGCGTCGTCGGTTTGCACAGTGGCAATAAATTTTACCTTGGAGGAAATCATGCCTCTGGCAACCGGCAGGAATTCAGTTAGCAGGCGGGTGCGGCTGCTCTCATCAAGTGGCGCGTATTTTTGCCCGCCAAAGGTCATCTCGCCTTTATCGTGTTCTTCAATGTAACGGGCAGCCGTTTCGATAACCCAGAGCGAGGTTTCATAACAACTCTTACTCTCACCGGCCCAGTTAGTATGACCATGCTGTCCCAACAAAATGCCCAGAATATCCGGGTTTTCGGCATAGGTTTCTTCGCAGAGTCTGGCTGCTTCCCAGCCCGGGCGCATCCACGGCACATAAGCCAGTTTGCCGCCCCAGATGGTTTCGGTGAGGGCTTTTTGGTCTTTACAGGACGCCACCGAAATCACCGCATTGGGGTGCAGGTGATCGACGTGTTTTTCGTCAATCATTGAATGCAGCGGAGTATCGATAGATGAGGCGCGAGGATTCAGGCAAAAATTGCAGTGCTTAAACATGCCCACCATGCGATCTTCACCGGCAGACTTGTAGCCTTTATCCGGATAAGCCTGATACACCTCATCCAGTGCCTGCAGCTTGCCTTCGTACAATGAAGAGAAGTTCTCCCGGGTAGAGGTGCGTAGATCACCGCCAGAACCTTTTACCCACAATACTTCAACCTGCTCGCCAGTGAGCGGGTCAGATTCCATTAGTTTAGCCGAAGTATTGCCACCCCCGGTGTTAGTGATGCGCTGATCTTCTCCCAGCTTGTTTGAGCGGTAAACCAGGTTATCGACGGGGCTTAGCTCATCGGCAATGTGATCTTCCCATAAATACTTTACGTGTTGATACTCATCCGGCTGATACGGCATAACAGTGTCCTGTGAAATCAATAAATCGAATTTGGCTTTATATTGAGTATAACCATCAATATAAAAATCAATATACATCCATATCAATCTATGTCAATCAAATTCAATCATAAAGCAACAAATTAGTTACATTAATTTTAAGTCTATTGCTTGTTGGTGATGAATAAAGCGCATCGCAGGATCGAGTAGGAGGCGGGATTGCTCCCGCCGTCCTCTCACACCACCGGGCATACGGTTCCGTACCACGGCGGTT
>CATMRP010000102.1 GCA_950073835.1 uncultured Alteromonadaceae bacterium | reverse complement strand
GCACAACGTTTATTTTCTAAAGCGATGGATTCTTCAATTGAGTGGAGGAGGTATATAAAAAAAGGCCTGAAAACTAGAGTCTGTTGATCTTTGCTGTACATGTTTTAGTCAGCATACATTGGTAACCACAACATAGTAAAAGCCAGAGACACCATCGAATGGTAGTTTCTGGCCAATTTGTCATATCGCGTTGCAATAGCCCGATACTTTTTTACTTTTAAAAACGCATTCTCAACCAGATGACGATATTTGTATAAACACCAGTCCATATGGGTATTACCGCGCTTCTTATTCATTTTTCTTGGAATATTAGACACCATGCCAGCGGCCTCTATTGTGTCTCTTAATATGTCACTATCGTAACCTTTATCTGCCACAACAATCTCTGATGGCGGAGAGTTCATGACCAAGGATTCTGCGAAACTGACGTCGTGGGCTTGGCCACCTGATAATTCAAAGTAAACTGGTAATCCGCCGCTATCGACTGCAAGATGAATTTTGGTGGAGTTGCCACCACGACTTTTTCCAATGGATTCATCCTTCTTACTGGCAGCACCTGTGCCGTGCTGATGGGCTTTAACGATACTGCCATCAATAAACAGCCATTAGGTATCACTCTCTTGGCTCAGGGCTTTAAACAGGTCGGCTAACACACCTTTTTTAGACCAGAGATTGAATCGCCTAAAAATGGCGCTCCAATCACCGAATTCTTTAGGTAAATCACGCCATGGAATACCTGTTCGCATACGATACAAAATTCCTTCGAACGTCATTCTATGCTCGGCTTTTGAGTAAACCCGACCACTCAAATACATCAAATGACATAGCTTGCCCCACTGGGCATCTGATAACATAGTTCTCGGCATGTTGATTTCGGTATAGATTGTTTTTGGCGAAATGAATTATATCAGTCTTCATGCCGTTTATTTTTTATACCGCAAAGATCAACACGCTCTAGCGTAAATAAATATTTTATAGTTATCTTACATAGTGTTAGCTCAGCCTTCTATAAAAGCAAGTGTATTGCGTGACTTGAGCTCCGATCAATAACGGCTATTAGTCATCTTAACAAGAGTATTGAGAGAGCTTGCCTCTTTAAACTTAGGAATCTTATCAACGGCTACACAAAAAAGTGAATACTCAAAACAAAACCGCCCAATGTAATCATTGGGCGTTTCTCATCGTTTTACTGAGTTAGTATTACCAGCGTAATAGTCTGGCCGTAATTGAGCGGTACCCATAGAAGGTTTGGATAGCACGTTCACTACTGGTTTTGTCGCGCCTGACGGCGTTTTTCTTTTCTCAACTGCCAGGCTTTGCGAACCGAGAAGCGCCATAACCAGTTCAGCGTATAGTAGCCGGTTAAACCAAATACCACCGAACAGATCCCACAGCCAAGTAAGAAAGACGGCCCGATCGTCGACAGCGAGCTGACAACCCAGTCCCAGGTAGGCTCAAAATGAAAGGCCTCAGACTTGGTCCCAAGGACAGTAGAGCCGACCAGATAGGCGCCGTAGAATATGGGAGGCATGGTAAAGGGATTAGTGATCCAGACTGTCGCTACAGACAGTGGCAGGTTCACCCGGCAGGGAATTGCGGTGGCCGCTGATAACCACATTTGAAAAGGCACTGGCCAGAACGCAAAGAACAATCCGATACCAAATGCGCCGGAAGCAGATTTTCGGTTCAGATGCCATAAATTGGGCTCATGAAGAATGCTGCCGAAGATTTTTAAGGCCCGATTTTGCTTTATCGAATGCGGATCAGGCAAATAGCGTTTTATAAACTTCTTTGGCATATATCTAACAATCTTTTCTCAAACAGAGTCTCTGGTGAATACAAGCATGCTAACAACTGCGGCGACGGCTTTTAGCGGTGCAGTGATTTCAGGTCGCTGGTGGTCAGAACTACCTCACAGCGGCTTGCCGTTGTTACTGGCATTTATATCACTGTCAGCCACGGCGTTAGTTATAGCTGGGTATTGTAACGCAAAACGATGGCAAAAACCGTTACGCTTTGCCTGGGTTGCGATGACGACTGCAACTGCTGGCCTTTTTGTGGCAACGAGTTTAGGGCAATCATACCTCAAGTGGCAACAGCTTGGTGGTGAAATTCAACAAGATGTCATAATTGAGGGACGAGTTGTTAGCTATCAGCGCTTTGCTGATTACGACAAGCTAATCCTGACCGGTAACATTGTGGATCAGCATGTCTGGGATAAGCAGTGGGCGATACAGTTACATTATTACCGGCCGCAGGCAGCGTTCACTTCCGGCCAGCGTATCCGCACTGCTGCCAGAATCAAACCGGCCCGGGCCATTGCCAATCCTGCGGGCTTTGATATGCAGCGTTGGTTTGTAAGTCAACGGGTAGTCAAAACCGGTTACGTGCAGGGTCATCGCATTGCACTGATTGAGCCTGATACCTCTACCCGTAATCGCTTAAAATCCAGATTGACCTCATTACACCTGCCGGGAGAGAAATGGCTGCTGGCCTTATTATTCGGTGAGCGCCAGGAATTTACTAAATCAGACTGGCAACTGTTACAGCAAACAGGCACTGCTCATCTGTTTGCTATCTCTGGCTTGCATCTTATGATTGTGGCAGGCGCAATCCTGATTATTTTTAGAGGCTGTATTGCGGTGTCTGCGATGTCGACTTTAACTTTACCGAAAAGTCTGTATCTAACTGCTTTCATTCTCGTACTCGCTACCTGTGGATTTTATGCCTACCTGGCTGACTGGCAAACCGCCGTTTTGCGAGCGTATTGTGCGCTGCTGCTCTTCGCGGTTTTGCATTTGCTTAAATTCCGCTTGTCAAGACTAACACTGGTATTACTCACATTGACTGCGAGCATAGTGCTGGACCCCATGGCAGTTTACGGCGCGGCTTTATATCTGAGTGTTGGTGCGGTGGCCATAATAATCTGGTTTCACTGGTGGTGGGAAAATTCATCCCGCGGTGGTAATTGGATTAAAGGAGTGGTGTTGCTACAGCTCATGCTGAGCGTACTTATGGCGCCGTTAGTGGGCGCGCTGCTGGGGCAGGTTAGTCTGATTTCACCGCTGATTAATCTACTCATTGTGCCGGTAATGTCGTTACTGGTGATCCCATTGTGTCTGCTGGGGTTGTTAATGCTTATCGTTTTGCCGGTTGATCATCCCATCACTGCATTGGTGTTGCAGGGTTGCGGCAAGGTGCTCGAATGGCTGATGCAGCAGCTTGAGCAAGTGGCCAGTTTTATGGGTGACTATGCGGCATTCCCGATATTTTCTTCTGGTTTGTTGTTGGCCAGCGTGATAGCGCTGCTACTTATTTTAGCCCCGCCTTTTAAAGGGCGTTTACTATTGTTGAGCGTTACGTTATTGGCTTGTTCTGGCGGATACCTGCCGGTAGCTGGGAAGGCGAACGATTGGCAGGTACATATCTTTGATGTGGGGCAGGGCAATGCCACACTTATCAGTCGCAACAGTAAGGCGATTTTATTTGATACCGGCGCAGCCTTTGCCTCAGGATTCAACTTTGTAGAATCGGTTATTCGCCCTTTTCTGCAAACCCAAAGCCTCGAACTAGAACGGGTATTTATCAGTCACTTTGATAATGATCATGCTGGTGGATTAGATTTTATTCGCACAGCGTATCCAGAACTCACCGCTGTCACTCCAAGGGATAATTGCCATGCAGGTGGTGGCTGGCATTGGCAAGGCTTAAACGTGCAAGCTTTGTGGCCCTTACCTGATTCTAAAAAGGACTGGTCTGAGAACGATGGCTCCTGCGTGATCAAAATATCGGATGGCCGCTTCAGCATGTTACTGCCGGGCGATATTGAGCAAAAGGCAGAGCAGGTATTGTTGAGCTTACCTGAAGTCAGTCAGGGACTGACCTCAAACATCATACTGGCGCCGCATCATGGCAGTAAAACCTCATCATCTATTGCTTTTATCGAACAGGTAAAGCCGCAATTTGTGGTGTTTTCTCAGGGCTGGCTTAATCGCTGGGGCTTTCCTCACCAACAGGTTGCTGAGCGTTACCGGAATGTGGGCAGTCAAACATTGCTTGTTAGTGAGAATGGCTATTTGCGCTTTGATATCAATGGTGATGGAATCAGTACCTATGCTTATCGGGAAAGTCCGCATAGTCGCTGGTATCATAAAACGTTTGTAAAGCAGTAAACTGCCCATAAATAAAGACATTCCGTGTAAACGGTTTTGACAACGTGAATCGATTATTTTGGTGTGTCATAGGTATAGCAGGTACAATGGCGCCGATTTTTATAGTAAACAGTGAACTATGCAACAGAATGACACTCAAGCATTGCCGGTAAAACGGTTTTTTAGCTACCTGAAAGCCTACAAACTTGCCTTTATTCTGGCATTTATCGGCATGGTGGGTTACTCGGCACTCGATACCTTTGTGATTTCGCAGGTTCAGCCTGTTATCGACCGGTCACTGAACAACCAGGATTATGGTTATTTGCGCATGGCAGCCTACCTGGTGGTACCGGTGTTTATTCTGCGGGGCATCTTTAACTTTATGGGCAGTTACGCACTGAGCTGGATTGGGGCACAGGTGGTAATGACCATGCGTCAGCAACTGTTCAGTAAATATATTCATCTGCCGGTAAGCTTTCACGACCAGCAGGCTAAGGGCAACCTGATATCTAAAGTCATTTACGATACCGATCAGGTGGCCCGTGCAGCGGGTAAATCACTGGCGATCCTGGTGCGTGAAGGCGCCCTGGTGATAGGGATCCTGGCGTGGATGTTTTATCTGTCCTGGCAGTTATCACTGGTGTTTTTGTTTGTCGGGCCCGTGGTGGCTGTTATCGTGACGTTTGTTACTAAGCGCTTTCGCACGGTCAGCCGCAATATCCAAAAGTCTATGGGTAACCTTACCAGCGCGGTTGAGCAGGTGGTAAAAGGCCATAAAGTGGTATTAATGTTTGGTGGTCAGCAAAAAGAGCAGGACCGCTTTGCTAAAAAGAATAACTCTAATCGCCAGCAGACCATGAAGCTCGCGGTTACGCAAACCCTGAGCGTTTCGAGCATTCAGGTTATCGCTTCTGTAGCCCTGGCGGTGGTACTGTATATCGCCAGTTCCCCGGGTATGCTGGCCGAGCTCACCGCGGGTACCTTTGTGACCATCGTATTTTACATGGTGATGCTGCTTAAACCGCTTAAGCAGCTGACTACGGTTAACAGCGAGTTTCAAAAAGGCATGGCGGCCTGCCAGAGCATCTTTGCTGTGCTGGATGAGAAAATTGAAAAAGACACCGGCGTACTTGATGCCAACGAAGTAAAAGGCAACATACGCTTTAACAACGTAACATTTACTTATCCGGGCAAGCACACTCCGGCGATCGATAGCATGAATCTCGATGCCCCCGCCGGCACCAGTATTGCGCTGGTGGGCCGTTCTGGTAGCGGTAAGTCAACCATGTCGAACTTACTCACCCGTTTCTATTTGCCCGAGCAAGGGCAGATTACCCTGGATAACACCGATATCAACGAATTTAAGCTCACTGAGCTACGCAAGAATATCGCACTGGTATCCCAGCAGGTAACTTTGTTTAACGATACCATCGCCAATAACATTGCCTATGGCGTGGCCGAAAACGTCTCCCGTGAGGCCGTTGAAAAGGCGGCTAAACTGGCTCATGTAATGGAATTTGCAGAGTTGCTCGAAGACGGTCTGGATACCATGATTGGTGAGGATGGCTCTGCGTTGTCTGGCGGCCAGCGCCAGCGCGTGGCTATCGCCAGAGCATTGCTGTTGGATGCGCCGGTGTTAATTCTTGATGAGGCAACCTCGGCGCTGGATACCGAATCAGAGCGGATGATCCAGGATGCCCTGGTGACGCTACAACAGGATCGCACCAGTATTATTATCGCCCACCGGTTATCCACTATCGAAAATGCCGACCAGATCCTGGTTATCGATCAGGGTAAGATTATTGAGCAGGGTAAGCATCAGGACTTACTCAACAAGGGCGGTGCTTATGCACAGTTACACGCGCTGCAGTTTGGGGAGTAGTAATGTCGGCGCTTAACCGCATGTGGTATGAAGGGCGCTGGTATCAATGGTTGTTGTTGCCCTTTACGCTGTTGTTTTTTCTGTTATCGGGGTTACGTCGATTACTGTTCCGACTGGGCGTCAAAAAATCCATAACCCTGCCAGTGCCGGTTATCGTAGTAGGCAATCTTTCCGTGGGCGGTAATGGCAAAACGCCATTGGTAGTGGCGCTGTGCGAAAGACTTCAACAGGCCGGCTACAAAGTCGGTGTGGTAAGTCGGGGTTATGGCGCAAAAACCAGTGAGTTTCCGCATCAGGTCAGGGCAAGCGACTCAGCCCCCCTGGTTGGTGATGAACCTTTACTGATAGCACGGCGCACGGGGGTGCCGGTGGTTATCGATCCCAACCGTCCCCGGGCAGCACAGCAACTGGTAGCGCAAGGCTGTACAGTGATCATCAGTGACGATGGCTTGCAGCATTACGCATTGGGCCGGGATATTGAGTGTGTGGTGGCCGACAGACGCTTGTTTGGTAATCAACAGTTATTGCCTATGGGGCCGTTACGTGAAGGGCTATGGCGGCTTAACACCATTGATTTTTTAATTTTAAATCAGCCTGGCGAGGCGCTTGAGTTGCCAAAGATCAGCAATATGCCGACACCGATTCAAATGTCCTTGCAGCCCGGCATACTGATTAATGTACTACGCCCCCAGTTACAGCGAGACCTTGTGGATCTGGAACAGGAAACACACATTACCGCCATGGCAGGTATTGGCGATCCTAGTCGTTTTTTTAATCAGCTAAAAGAGATGGGTGTCAGGCTTGACCATTGCATGGCGCTGGCCGATCATCATGCTATCGGTAAACAGGATATTCCAGACGGTTGTGTGATTATGACCGAAAAAGACGCAGTAAAGGCGGTAGCCCACGCCCATGATAACTGTTGGTATCAGCCGGTGGATGCGGTGCTAGCCGAAGATTTTTATACTCAGCTCATTCAGCGTATTGCACGCTGAACAAAAATAACAAAGGAAACACCATGGCATTTGATAAAAAGTTGCTGGAAATAATAGCCTGCCCAGTGTGCAAAGGAAAATTGATGTACACAGAGAGCAATAATGAGCCTGGCCTGGTATGTCGTTTTGACCGTCTGGTTTATCCGATTAACGATGGTATTCCGGTATTACTGGAAGAGCAGACCGCGGCCATTTCTCTTGAAGAACTCGAAGCACTGAAAAAAGGATAATCTTGCCCATGGATTTTACGGTTGTCATTCCCGCCCGCTATCAGTCCAGCCGCTTCCCCGGTAAACCGCTGGCGAATATTCAGGGCAAACCCATGGTGCAACACGTGGTAGACAGGGCCAATGAGGCTGGTGCCAGCAAGGTCATTGTTGCTACCGATGATGAACGCATTGCCAGTGTGGCCGCGCAGTTTGCTACCGTGGTGATGACAGCCACCACGCATACATCCGGCACCGAGCGTATTGCCGAAGTGATCCAGACCCAGCAGATTGCCGATGACACCATAATTGTTAATGTGCAGGGCGACGAGCCGTTTGTGCCTGCCGATAATATTCGTCAGGTGGCGGCCAATCTGGCAGCCAATCCGGATATGCAAATGGCAACGCTGTGCACGCCCATTGCTCACGAAGATGATGTATTTAATCCCAACATCGTAAAAGTGGTCTTTTCGGCATCGGGTAAAGCGCTGTATTTTTCCCGCTCAGTGCTACCTTTTGCCCGCGATACTATGATGCAGCCTCCGGTGAGTGCGGATCCCGGCTTGTATTATCGCCATATTGGTTTGTATGCTTATAGCGCAAGCTATGTTAATCAGTACGTGAGCTATGAGCCGTCTGCCTTAGAACAAATCGAGTCGCTCGAACAGTTAAGAGCCTTATGGTATGACGATGCTATTCATATTGAGGAAGCGCTGTCGGAGCCGCCGGTAGGAATAGATACACCGGATGATCTGACTAATCTGCTGGCCAGTCTGGCAGCGGATAACTAACAGCTCATAGCAAGCGTAACGCGCATAAGGAGTCATCATGAATGTTGTTATTACCGGTGCCAATCGTGGCATTGGCCTTGCCTTGGTGAAGCAGTATCTGGCCGGTGGCCACTCGGTTTATGCCTTGTGCCGCAACAGCTCAGATGCGCTGAATGCTACCGGCGCTGAAGTAATCAGTGGTGTGGATGTGAGTGTACCAGACAGTTTACCGCAAGCGTTGGCTTCGTTAAGTGACGTAGATATTGATATTCTGATCAACAATGCTGGTGTGCTGGCTAATGAGGCGATCACTGACTGGCAGCCCAACACCATCGATTATCAGTTCAGAGTGAATGCCATGGGCCCATTACTGGTTACCCAGTGTTTGTTAAAACAGTTGTCATCAGGTAGCAAGGTGGCCCTGATCACCAGTCGAATGGGCTCAATGGCCGACAATGGTTCCGGTGGATACTATGGCTATCGGATGAGCAAGGCGGCGCTTAATGCCGCAGGTGTTTCCCTGGCTAATGATCTCAAAGCCGATGGCATTGCAGTTGGCCTGTTTCATCCCGGATTTGTGCAAACCGAGATGGTCGGCGGTAATGGAGATGTCGACGCCGACACTGCCGCGGCCAGTCTGGTTGCCCGAATTAGCGAACTGACCCTGGCCAATACCGGGCGATTTATTCACGCTAAAGGTGATGAGCTACCCTGGTAACAGGGTTACCGAGGCGGATTACTCCGCCTCATCTTCTGTTTCATCCTGCTCTTCAGACATCACGGCCCACATGTCATGCTCATCGGTATGGATGACTTCAGCCCAGACGTGCTGGCCGGGTTTAACATCATAAACCCCATTTAAGTGCACCACACCATCTACTTCCGGGGCATCAGCATAACAACGACCAACCGCGCCTTCAGCATCCACAGAGTCAATAACTACCTGATATTCCTGTCCGATACGCTGTTTCAGGCGCGCAGCGCTAATTTCGCCCTGCACGGCCATAAAGCGCGCCAAACGCTCCTGTTTAACGTCTTCGTCCACCGGGTCAGGCAGATCGTTAGCCACAGCGCCTTCAACCGGCGAGTAGGCAAAACAACCAACCCGGTCGAGCTGTGCTTCACGCATAAAGTCGAGTAATTCCTCGAACTCTTCTTCCGTTTCGCCCGGAAAACCAACGATAAAGGTGGAGCGAATAATTAGCTGAGGACAGGCTTCGCGCCATTGCTTAATGCGTTCCAGCGTGCGTTCTGAGCTGCCCGGACGCTTCATTAATTTCAGGATGCGCTTGTTGGCGTGTTGGAAGGGGATATCCAGATAGGGCAGAATCTTACCTTCGTTCATCAGTGGGATAAGGTTGTCTACATGAGGGTAGGGGTAAACATAGTGCAGTCTTACCCACATGCCCATTTCGCCGAGCTTTTCACATAATTGTTGCAGGTGAGTTTTCACCGGCATGCCGTTCCAGAACCCGGTGCGATGCTTCATATCCACACCATAGGCACTGGTGTCCTGCGAAATCACCAGCAATTCGTTAACGCCGGCATTTTTTAAGCGCTGGGCTTCATCAAGAATTTCACCAATAGGGCGGCTCACCAGATCGCCGCGCATGGATGGAATAATGCAGAACGTACAGCGATGGTTACAGCCCTCGGAAATCTTAAGGTAGGCAAAATGACGAGGTGTCAGTTTAATACCGTGATCCGGAATAAGGTGCTCAAACGGATTATGCTCAGGTTTGGGCAGGTGATCATGCACCTGATTAACTACTTCCTCATAGGCATGGGGGCCGGTTATCGCCAGTACATTGGGGTGTACTTCCCGAATTTCATCTTCTTTGATGCCTAAACAACCGGTGACAATCACTTTGCCGTTTTCAGCCAGGGCTTCACCAATAGTATCCAGAGACTCTTGCACCGCTGCGTCAATAAAACCACAGGTATTCACGATAACCAGCGCGGCATCATTATAGGTAGGTACCACTTCATAGCCTTCAGTGCGAAGCTGAGTTAGAATTCGTTCTGAATCCACCAGGTTTTTCGGGCAGCCGAGGCTCACAAAACCGATTTTTGCTTTCGCAGTATCAGAACTGGATGTCATTTCTGATTGCTGTTTTAACACCGCTTTAGGTCCTTCCAGTGTGGTGGTTTGTTTCGGGTCAAATTTTTCAACGGTCATAGTGAACTCTGATGGTGTGCGACGGCAGTTTCAAAAGGGCGCAGATTATACCCAAAAAGATTGTTAAGTTCACCCGGCGGGCCAGACGATTAATAAAAATTACCGGTGTTTTGGATAACAATTGGCGTTACAACAGGGATAGATTAAGGACATGCCGTCAATTAGTTAAATCGAGAGCTTAAATGCGGTAACCAGAAGTGGCACTAAAGAGGTTTGATAAACCAGGCAATATTCATTCTTGCCCGTGGTGCGGCTGTGCTAAACTGGCGCAAATGCCAGCCCGGAATATCAGCTCATGCAATCTGCCCGCGGTGTAGTCAGGTTTGCTTTTATCCGGTGAAAGGCCGGGTATTAACGAAGAGTCATTTTTCTGAATTTAAAGTCGTTTATGATCCCCTTACCACTTAAACATTACGACGAAGCCGGTACAGTACTGCCGCCGCGATGGTTTTACTGGATGCTGGCGATTGCCTGTCGCGATCTGCTGCTGGTGGCGGCGTTTACCGCTATTCCGGCTGAATCTGACAGACTCTATCGCATTTTCTTTCCGCACAGTGACGTTCTGTGGCTGCAAATTGCCGTAACAATACCTTTTGTGCTGGTGATAGTACTAATGAGCTTCAGGGAACATTTGTGGAAGCGAGGGTATACAGGCTGGCGTTTACTGATAAAACCGCTTTGCACTCTTGGAAGTCTGTGTCAGTTGTTGCTGATTGGCAGCTTTCTGGAGCGCGCCGGCTGGCAGTTTAATGGTTACCTTGGTGCGGTGGCGTTGCTGATGATTGCGTTGATGTATATGGTTAACCGCAGTCATCATCTGGCCATCATGTTACATGACTGGCGTCAACCGCCAGCCAGGGAGCAGACAGGGGTATAAATTACTGAGTGTTATTTGCCAGTGCCTGATCAAAGTAGGCCTTAACACTTACCTGACTGTCATTAACCAGTCGTTCATAACAAATTCCGGCAAAGGCATAAGAATACTCACCAACATCCAGCACCACATAAGGCGCGCTTTTATCAGACTCGTCATACCGCCAGCTGCCGCCAATCAGGTTGCGCATGACTTCACCAATGTAAGCGCCATAAATATTACACAGCGTGAATACCGCGTTATCTTCCAGGGCCTGATCCTTAAAGCGGTCGATAAACGCCAGCAGCAGGCTATCTATTAGTTCGATGCTTTCAGCGCTGTAGTCTAACTCAATGTTAAACATATCCCGACTGGTACCTACAGCGTCTTTTGCGCTGTCTGCCATCAGTTGTTCTAGTTCGTGTTGTTGCATAATGGCTCTCCTTTTGCGGTATTGTGCGCGAGGCTTGGCGAAATGTCGAGTCGGTAACGTGTTAAATGCCGGTAAGCTTATTGATAAGCCTGGCGGCGGCAAACATACCAAAGGAGGCGGTTACCATCACGGACGCACCAAATCCGGAAGCACAATCAAGGCGGGTGCTGCCATCGGTAAGAGACTTGTTATGACAAACCGAGCCATCGGGCTGTGGGTAGCGAAGTTGTTCAGTGGAATAGATACATTCTATACCAAAGCGACGTTTAGGGTTTTTGGTAAATCCGTAGTTACGGCGTAACTCGTTGCGAAGTTTTGCGGCTAACGGATCCTGAATGGTTTTAGCCAGGTCGGCGCAGGTTATCTGGGTTGGGTCAACCTGACCGCCGGCTCCGCCTACGGTAACCACGGGTAATTTATTGCGTTTGCAGTAATATAAAATACTCGCCTTAGCCTTGATGGAGTCAGTAGCTTCTATCACGCCATCGTAACCACCGGCCAGATGCTCCATAAACGTATCAGGCGTAACAAAATCCTCGATAACATTCACTTTGCACGCCGGGTTAATTTGACTGATACGCTGAGCCATTATCATCACTTTGGCCTGACCAACGGTATCATTTAAAGCATGGATCTGGCGGTTGGTATTGGTAACACAGATGTCATCCAGATCAATCAGGGTTATCTGACCTACACCCGTTCTGGCCAGCGCCTCAGCACTCCACGAGCCAACACCGCCAATGCCAATGACTGCAATATGCAGCCCGGCAATGTGCGTGGTTTGTTGCTCGCCATATAACCGGGCAACACCGCCAAAGCGTTGTGAATCAAACATTTCAGACCCTTTTTGGTTGATGTTAATGATGGGACGGGTACTATCGGGGTGAGTTTAGCATTTTTCAATAGAATACCCATGTCTGAATGTGATTTTGCCATCGTCGGTGCTGGTATTATTGGCGCTGCCGTGGCTTATAAGCTGAGTCAGCGTCAGCCCGGTGCCCGCATCATGCTGTTTGACAAAGAAACGGATTGCGCTGCCCATCAGACCGGGCGTAACTCCGGGGTGATACACGCCGGGGTTTATTATGCGCCAGGCAGCTATAAAGCCCGTTTTTGCCGCGCCGGGCTGGAGCACACCTTTGAATTATGCAGGGAATTTGGTTTGCCCCATGAACAGTGCGGCAAGCTGATTGTGGCAACGAGCGAAAAGGAGCTGCCCGCACTGGAAGACTTATATCAACGCTGCGTACAGAACGAACTCCAGCCACAGCGGCTAACAGCGCCTGAAATAAAGCGTCGTGAACCAGCCATCAATGCAGTGGGTGGTTTTCTTGTCGCGCAAACCGGCATCACTGACTACAAGGCTATCACGGCCTGCCTGTTACAGCAGGCAAGCGCTCAGGGTCAGTGCCAACTGCTTTATCAGCATACGCTTGAGAGTATAGAGGGCAGTAACAACGGCGTGTTGTTACGATTTTCCCATCCGCGGGGCGAAACCGCAGTGAAGGCGGCTAAATTAATCAATTGCGCAGGCATTTATAGCGACGAACTGATCCGGATGCAGGGGCTAGAGTGTGACTTTAGAATGCTGCCGTTTAAAGGCGAGTATTACCGTTTAAACCGCAAATACGATGACATCACCCGCCATTTAATTTATCCGGTACCGGATCCGGCGATGCCATTTTTAGGGGTACATTTAACCCGAATGATTGGCGGATACACTACTGTGGGGCCAAATGCGGTACTGACCACAGGCCGGGAAGCTTATAATAGTTTATTCAGCACTGATGCTGAATGGTTGCACCTGTTTGCCCACGGTGATGTGTGGAAATTGCTGTGGCGGTATAAGCGTGCTGCCGTTAAAGAGTTGTATTCGTCCTTGTCTAAAACACATTATGCCAGACTGGTGAGCCGCTATTGCCCCGGCATTTCCGCAGCAGACTTTTTACCTTATCGCGCTGGGATCCGTGCTCAGGCCGTGGATAGCAAAGGTATGCTAATACACGATTTTAAGTTTGTGGAATCTGAACATGCATTACACGTCGGCAATGCGCCATCCCCGGCGGCCACCAGCGCCTTACCCATTGCTGATGAGATAATTAACAGACTGTTCTAAAACATAGAACAATCAATCCAAATGTTCCGTTAAGCCGTTTAGACAGATGTGTGTTCCACTTAGCACGCAATCATTTATCTTAAACGGGAGAGCATCATGGGCTTGTTAATTGACGGCAAATGGCACGACAAATGGTATGACACTGATAACAGCGGCGGTCGGTTTGAGCGTCAGGACTCGTTGTTCAGAAATACCATCGGTGAGGGCAATGAATTTCAGGCAGAAAGTGGCCGCTACCATTTGTACGTCTCTCTGGCCTGCCCGTGGGCACACCGCACGCTGATAATGCGCGAACTTAAATCTCTTAACGCTCATATTGGCGTTTCGGTTGTCAATCCGGAAATGCTCGACAAAGGCTGGAGTTTTTTACCGCATAAGGGCAGTACCGGCGATACGCTCTACGGCCATCAGTTTATGTACGAGATTTATCTACGTCAGCAGGCAGATATTACTACTCGTGTTACGGTACCGGTGCTGTGGGATAAAAAGACCGAAAAAATCGTCAATAACGAATCGGCTGAAATAATCCGCATACTGAATACCAGTTTTAATGACATCACCGGAAATCACACCGATTATTACCCCGACGCTTTACAATCTGAGATAGATGAAGTGAACCAGTGGGTGTACAACGATATCAATAATGGCGTATACAAAGCGGGGTTTGCCACCGAGCAGCGGGTCTATGAAGAGGCGGTTAATGCGTTATTTGCTGCGTTAGATAAGGTGGAAGCGCGCCTGGAAAAACAACCTTTCCTGGTGGGCGCAACGCTGACCGAGGCTGACATTCGTTTATTTACCACGTTAGTGCGATTCGACGCTGTGTATCATGGCCATTTTAAATGTAACCGTAAACAAATCCGTGACTATCCGGCTATGTTTAATTATATGAAGCGCATTTATCGTATGCCGGGCGTGGCCGATACAACGAATATGGAGCATATTAAACGTCACTACTATTACAGTCACACGATGATTAATCCTACTCAGGTCGTTCCAGCAGGGCCCGATTTGTCTTTATGGAAGTAAATAAACAATGACTAACCGAACGATTAAACAACTTGTTAGTGGTATGCCAACCCAGGATGGTGCTGGGGTAAGTTTAACCCGGATTATCGGCCATCGTTTATTACCCAATCTCGATCCGTTTCTGATGCTCGATTTTTTCGGCTCGGATAAACCTGATGAATATATTGCTGGCTTCCCACCGCATCCGCACCGCGGCTTCCAGACGGTAACTTATATGCTGAAAGGGAAAATGCGCCATCGGGATTCTGTGGGCAACGAGGGAATCATTGAAGATGGCGGTATCCAGTGGATGAATGCTGGTAAGGGCATTATTCATGAAGAAATGCCTCAGCAAACCGACGGCCTGCTCAAGGGCTTTCAGCTGTGGGTGAATCTGCCGGCAAAAGATAAGATGTCGGCACCCGGTTATCAGGATATTCAGCCTGACGAGGTAAAAACGGTGTCCGTAGGGCAGGGTATAGAGGCAAAAGTGCTGGCCGGCACACTTAACGGTGTTAGCGGCCCGGTTAATACCGCCAGAGTAAAGCCATTATTTACTGATTTGCACTGGCAGGCAGACGCCTTTGCAACCATACCGGTAGCTACTGGCCACAGCGCCTTTGTTTATTGTTATGAAGGCAGCCTTGACGTTAGCGGCGAGACCATTGCCTGCGGCAAACTGGCAGTATTGAATGACGGTGATGTGCTCGACGTGACTAGCAGCGAAGCCGGCAAGGCGATTTTAGTTGCTGCGGCTCCGATTGGCGAACCCGTGGTTCAGTATGGCCCCTTTGTGATGAATACCCAGGCCGAAATTCAGCAGGCCATCACCGATTATCAGCAAGGTAAATTAACGGCTTAACTATCGATAAAAAAGTTAACGGGTTGACGGGAAATTAAACAAATTCCCGTCGACTAGTCTGTCCTGCCAATTTATTTCGATAAATTACGTTGTGAATGTTGATTGCCCTGCAGTCCTTGATTAACATGGGTTAAGGAATAAATAAGGGAATAAGCAGACAACCACTGCTTGCAATTCGCTCCCGCAATCAACAGGAACCAACATGAAACCAGTCGTATTAGCCGGTGGCTCTGGCAGCCGTTTATGGCCTAAATCCCGAGCAGCCCTGCCTAAGCAGTTTCTTGCTTTAACTTCAGATCAAACCATGTTGCAGGAAACACTGCAGCGCCTGGACGGCAGCAGTGCTGCTAACCCCATTGTGATTTGTAATGACGCTCACCGTTTTTTAGTCGCTGAGCAATTACGACAAATGGGCGGCGATCATGGGGGTATTATCCTGGAGCCTGTCGGACGAAACACTGCACCGGCCATAGCTCTGGCAGCTTTGCACGCAATGCAAACGGATGATGACCCGGTATTACTGGTACTGGCTGCCGATCATCTGATCAAAGATTCTGCTGGTTTTCAGGCCGCCGTCAGTAAGGCTAACGAGCTGGCGATGGATGGCAACCTGGTCACTTTTGGTATTGTGCCTGATCAGGCTCACACGGGTTATGGTTACATTAAGGGCGGTGAGGCCATTGGTGTTGGCATGAAGGTGGATGAATTTGTCGAGAAGCCAGACCT
>CATMRP010000101.1 GCA_950073835.1 uncultured Alteromonadaceae bacterium | reverse complement strand
GCTAATTGCAGGGTTTGTAAATGGCCGCTGCCGTTGGCCTGACTCTTATCCAGAAACCGCAACACCCGCGACATCGCCGGGTGAGCCAATTGCTCTGGCTGGGTCAGCAAGTCGTAAATTCGCCAACGCAAAGTTTCCCGGCGGAACGGTGACTCCCTGGGAACCGCGTCGGGCCCGAGAACCGCTCTGGCGGTATCCCACATAAAGCGGACCGGTAGCGGGTAGTCAATATTCATGGCGATACCACGACTGGCGGCCAGTTCCATACTTAGCCAGTGTTGCATACCGGGGCTTTCTACCAGGATCACATCCGGACTCAGACCTGCTGCAGGTTGGCGGTCGAGTAAAGTGGCCAGCAAAAAGCTTAAATGTTCGAGTTTATTTGACGGATAAAGAGTGAGCAAAGCGTCGGTGTTCCTGTTACCGAATGAACGCCTAGTATGCACCTTAAGGATGAATTTAGAAATATGCGGGAAAATTAACTGGCCAAAATATGTGCAGTAAGCTATATTATCGCGCAGCAGAATTTGGACATAAAAAAACCCATACAGACCTCAGGACACGAAAAATCTGTATGGGGAAGGTTACGGGCCATATTCTGACAACTTTGAGCCGGCGTTGCCTGGCACCGGCCAAAGTTAGCGCCAGAATCCAGCGCAGTTAACAACCATGGCATTGCAGAATAAATGCCAACATTTAAAATATTAAAAATCAACAACTTACAAAAATAACGCAAATCGTATAAATTCTAATGCTTCCTCATATTGGTGCACGCGCTCATTAAAAGTGCATCGCCATTGCCCCTCTGCCAGCCAAAATTGTGATTTTGCGTACACCAGCGTTCATCCCGCTAATCCTCCGTGGTAGACTAGCCGCCTATCAATCAGGACAGCAATCCATGCCTCCCGCTGCGCATTGCCGCTCCGACAGCAACCCAAAATTAGGTAAATTATGCTTACTCAACAACAATTAAACACCATGTTGTCGCTGCAGAATAAAATGAACTGCAAAGTAAACCCACAATGGTTAACCGCCGGATATGGTTATTTACGCGCCGCGATGGTGGAGTCGGTGGAGGCAATCGAACACCACGGCTGGAAATGGTGGAAAGCGCAACACAAAGACCTGCCGCAACTGCAAATGGAACTGGTGGATATCTGGCACTTTGCCCTGTCGGCCAGCATCATTGATTACAATGGTGATGTTAAGGCAACAGCTCACGCACTGGCGGCCCAGCTCGCTCAGCAAGCCGAGCCTATGGTCACTTTTGACGGTAAAGACTATGCCATTGAAAAGCAGGCGTTACTGGATAATCTGGAATTAATGGCGGGCCTGTGTGCCGCGAAACGATTCAGCGTGCCATTATTTATGCATATTGTTGCACAATGCGAAATGTCTGGTGACGAACTCTACCGCCAGTATGTCGGTAAAAACGTGCTGAATTTTTTCCGTCAGGATAATGGCTACAAAGCCGGCACCTATCAGAAAACCTGGCAGGGCCGCGAAGATAATGAGCACCTGGTGGATGTACTGGATGCTCTGGACATCAACAACCCGGATTATGCCGATGCGGTTTATCAGGGCTTACAGCAGCGTTACCCCGCATGAATACCCACACCCTATCATAGCAACGGATAGGGTGCACTCTGCTTTTGCCTAGTAGTAGTTTTCCGCCACGCGCTCATAGCGCTGGCAGGTAGCAGTTGTTTCTTCACCGTTTAACAGATCATCACAGCTTTTATCTGCCATAGAATTCAGGCACGCTGTTGCCGGCTCAATGATCTCATGATTTTCGCCCACCGTGGCTATCGACATGTACTGCTTACACAACTCCCCCATCATGCTATCAAGCATTGCTGCCATACCCGGCGGCAAATCTTCGCTGGCCGCCATTTCCTGCTGCATACAAACCTTACTTTTTTCACAGAGCCTTTTGGCGGCGTCATTTAATGCCGCGAGGTCGGCCAGAGCGCAGGCCGAAAAGCCCATCAAAAAGCAGCCTAATAACAGTCCTTTGCCAGGTTTCATAATATCTCCTCAGTCCTTAGTTTGAATGATGTTGCCATACGACTTTGTCATTATAGGCCTGATGGATCACTTCGGGAAAGCGCTCCTCAAGCACATGACGTTTTACCTTAAGCGTTGGTGTCAGCAGGTCATTCTCAATGGTCCAGGGTTCAGCCATCACAACCAGATGATCGAGTCGCTGATGGCTCTCCAGCCCGCCATTGATTTTGCTCAACGTTTGTTGCAGGGAAGCCGTAATCTGATTTTTTGATTGTTCCTGCGCATCTTCAGATAACACCAGTAGCGCAATCGGCTGAGGTAAACTCGCCCCCGTTACACAAACCTGCTCAATAACGCTATTTTCCATCAGTTTGGCTTCAATGGGTGCCGGTGTGACGTACTTACCTTTAGCGGTTTTAAAAATATCCTTAATGCGACCGGTAATCGAATAATAACCATCACTATCAGCGATGGCTTTGTCTCCGGTGCGCAGATAGCCGTCCTCGGTAAAGGCTTCGGCCGTTCGCTCCGGATCGAGGTAATAGCCCATCATATTGCCCGGTGACTTACTCAATAATTCCTGTTGTTCAGACAACTTGAGCGAAACACCTCCCCAGGGGCGGCCAATACAACCCATTTTATCTTTGCGAAACGGCAGGCACGCCGTCCCCAAAGCAGCATTTTCTGTCATCCCCCACCCTTCACAAATTTCGATGCCCAGCTTTTCAAACCACGCAGTGATCACCGGCGGTAAGGGCGCTGAGCCACTAGCACACAGCTTGGTTTGCGATAGCCCCAGTCCCTTGCGAATTTTGTTTTTAATCAAACTACTGACCAGCGGTATGCGCAGCAAAATGTTGAGTTTAGTTTGTGGTAATTTGTGCAGGATACCGTGCTGAAATTTGGTCCACAGCCGCGGTACTGACACAAATAAGGTCGGCTGACATTGCAGCACATCACGCTGAAAGGTATCCAGTGACTCAATGAAATAAAGGGTCATGCCCGATTGTAACGCGGCCATTTCAACTAATACCCGCTCTGTAATGTGTGCCAGCGGCAAATAACTGAGCAGCCGGTCTTCTTTGCCCAGCGACAGATCGGTTTTGGCCTGAGCGCCAGCCCAGGCCATGGCGCTGTAAGAATGCATAACGCCCTTAGGACTACCGGTACTGCCAGAGGTATAGATAATCGTCATTAACTCATCAGGCCCAGGGGTTGGACTGTCAGTAAAGCTGTCACAGTGGCTGAACTCCGCCCAGCTGTAAGTCGTTTTAACGCCAGGATATGGAAAGGAAACCGTGGTGATTTCATCATCTATGGCAGCCGATTGCTTCGGGCCGTCATCCAGCTTGCCAACAAAGACAACTTTCACATCGGCATGGCTGAGCACGTAACGAATGGTATCTTCACCGGCCGTTGCGAAAATTGGCACAGACACGTGCCCGGCCAACATAATCGCTAAATCGGCCATCACCCACTCAGCACAGTTTTTCGACAAAATCGCAATACGACTACCTTTATCCAGGCCCATATTGTTGAGGCGCCAGGCAAGCTTACGCACCTGAGTAGCAACGTCCCCCCAGGAATAGGTGTGAAAACGACCTTCTACTGGTTGCACAAGACAAGGATGATCCGGGCTATGTTGTTCGCGGTAATAAAAACATTCGAGAGGCGACATTATTTGAGAAGTTGTGGGATCTGCAGACGCATCTGACATTGTCGTTTCCACCTTTTATATCTATTGGTTATTATTTGTAGAATACTTAACAAAGACTTTACAAAAACAAGGGCAATAAAGCTAACGAATTGTGGTGAAATGGGTTAAAACAGTTGCATAGACCGGGCGAGACTAGTCGTGATGTACCGCCGTTTAACCCGTTTTTATTGAATCATCAACGTGAACATGTTGATCTAATCCCACTTAACGACACTATCGTCAGGGATAAAAAGAGGAACGTTATGAAAGTCACTATTAATCAACAGGAGTTTGACTATCAGGGGGATCCCAGTATGCCATTGCTTTGGTTCATTCGTGATGAACTGAAGATGACCGGCACCAAGTATTCCTGTGGTATGGCCCTGTGTGGTGCCTGCACGGTACACCTTAACGGCGAACCTACCCGCTCCTGTCAACTGCCCATGGCAGCCATTGGTGATAAGCCCATCACCACTATCGAAGGCCTTTCTGAAGATGGCTCCCATCCGGTGCAACAAGCCTGGCGTGAACATAACGTCCCCCAGTGTGGCTACTGCCAGAGTGGTCAGATGATGCAGGCGGCTGCATTGGTCGATAAACAACAACCAGTGACTGACGAGCAAATCGAATCCCACATGGCGGGCAATATTTGTCGCTGTGGTACCTATCCACGTATTCGCGCTGCAGTTAAATCAGCGGCGGAGTCGATCGCTGTAAAGGTGACCAAATGAGTGATTCAACCGTTTCCCAATCCCGCCGCACGTTCCTGAAACGTAGTGTTACCGCCACGGGCTTTACCCTTGGTCTGGCCCTGTTGCCAGCCACCCGCCCGCAGGCAATGTTTGCCAATGCGCCGGAATCGGACAGTTTTGCCCCCAATGTATTCATCAGTTTTGCCGAAGACGGTAAAGTGGAAATAACCTGTCACCGCTCAGAAATGGGTCAACAGGTACGTACCAGTATTCCGCAAATTATGATGGAAGAACTTGGCGCCGACTGGCAGCACGTTACCATAAAACAGGCCACCGGCGATGCCAAATATGGCGATCAGAATACGGATGGCTCCCGCAGTGTTCGCCGCAATTTCAAGCGTTTACGCGAAGCGGGGGCCTCCGCTGCTTTGATGCTGTGTACGGCTGCAGCCAAAGGCTGGCAGGTCGACCCCTATGAATGTGAGACGCAATCGCACTTTATCGTGCATAAACCCAGCGGCCGCAAAGTAGCCTTTGCCGATGTGGTTGCCGTCGCGGCTAAATTACCGGTCCCCAAGCCAAGTGATTTAAAACTGAAATCCCGCGATAAGTGGACACAAATTGGTAAAGCCGTGCCCAGCGTTGATTTAACCGGCATGACCACCGGCACGGCCGTGTATGGTCAGGACGTGGTCATGGACAACATGCTTTATGCAGTTATCCAACGCCCGCCCGTATTATTCAGCAGTGTAAAATCCTCAAATCAGGCTGAAGTGAAAAAAATGGCGGGGGTGGTCGATGTTATCGATATGCCGGCAGCCTCGGCTCCGGCGCTCTTTAACCCTCTGGGGGGGATTGCGGTGCTGGCGACTAATACCTGGCTGGCCTGGCAGGCCTGCAACGCGCTGAAAACCGAATGGCAAACCAGCGAACATGCCAGCTATAATTCCGACGACTACCAGCAGGCTTTGTTAGATAACGCCGCCAAACCAGGTGAGGTAATCCGTAAACTGGGGAATTTTGAACAGGCCACTGCCGATGCCGCAAGAGTGGTGGATGCCAGTTATTATGCGCCGCATCTTGCGCAAGCGCCCATGGAACCGCCAGCCGCTACCGCTGTGGTTACCGACGATAGCGCTGAAATCTGGGCGTGTGTGCAATCACCACAAACGGCGCGTCAGCAAGTTGCCGGCGCCCTTAAATTACCGCTTGAAAACGTCACCATCAACGTTACTTTACTCGGCGGTGGCTTTGGCCGTAAGGCAAAACCGGACTTTGCTGTTGAGGCTGCGCTGCTGGCCAGACAAGCTGGCCGGCCGGTTAAGGTTGTATGGCGCCGTGAAGACGATATTAAACACGGTTACTTCCATTCGGTCAGTGGTCAGCGCTTAACCGCAACGCTGGATGAAAATAATCACGTTACCGGTTGGTACCATAAAACCGTCTTCCCCCCGATTTCATCCACCTTTAATCCGGCCGCAAATAAGCCCAGCGACGGCGAACTGGATTTGGGCCATAGGGATACACCGTTTGATGTACCAAATCTGCAACTGGAGCGTGGTGAAGCCAATGCTCATGTGCGTATTGGCTGGATGCGCAGTGTGGCCAACGTCTACCATGCATTTGCCAAAGAATCCTTTGTGGCAGAACTGGCCCATCAAACCAAAGTTGACCACAAGGATTTCCTGCTACAACTGATTGGTAAAGACCGACACATTGATTTTGCCGCCAGTAATACCCAATACGGCAATTACGGCGACGACCTCAACGACTACCCGGTGGATACCGCCAGACTGAAAAATGTCATTAATAAAGTAACTAACATGGCAGACTGGGATAAGCGCGAATCGCAAGGCCGTTATCTCGGCTTGGCGGCACACCGCTCATTTTTAAGCTACACAGCGGCGGTTATTGAGGTGAAGGTCAACAATCGTGGTGAATGGACCATTCCTAAAGCCTACATTGCTATTGATGCCGGTATCGTGGTCAACCCCGATCATGTAAAAGCGCAATGCGAAGGTGGCCTGATTTATGGTATCAGCTGTGCAATCGGCCAGCTCACCGCACTTAATGGTGAAATCACGCAGAGCAATTTCCACGACTACCTGGTCGCGCGTATGCCGCAAACGCCGGTGAGTATTGACGTGGAAATCATCGAAACAGCAGCCTTGCCCGGCGGCGTAGGTGAACCTCCAACACCGCCCGCAGCCCCTGCATTAGCTAACGCTCTGTTTGCAGCCACCGGACAACGCTTCCGTAACCTGCCCATCCCATTAAATATCAAAACAGCATAACAGCGCAAAAAGCCCGGTTGGTAAACCGGGCTTTATTGACGAATCAAATATTAGGATTAAACGCGAGGGTAGATGTTTGCCATTCGTTCATTAAGTGTGGTTTTACTTCAACGGCATTGACCGGACGCGAAAAGAAATACCCCTGCATCCTGAAGCAACCGTGATTAAGCAGATACTGAACCTGCTCCGCATACTCTATGCCTTCTGCAATACAGTCCATTTTCAAACTCAACGCCAGATTGATTGTAGTTTGCACTAAGGCGTTTTCTTCTTCACTTTCTTTCACGTCATCGATAAAACTTTTGTCGATTTTTAACACATTAAGCGGGAAGCGACGCAGGTAGCTTAAGGAGGAATAGCCGGTGCCGAAGTCGTCGAGCGCGAGCTTGAAGCCCGCATCTCGGATCCGCTGCAGTTCGTGCAAGACTTCATCGGATTTATCAATCAGCACACCTTCGGTAATTTCAAAGCGCAGCGCCGAGCGCGGTAAGCCAGCCTTTTTAAGACGCTGTTCAATAAACTCTAAATCGAAATGGGTTTTAAAATGCAGCGCAGATAAGTTAATTGAAACATAACCGGTGAAACCTTCAGCATACCACTGCTGCAGGTCATTAATGGCGGTTTCGGTTGCTTTGCGTGTTAATTCTATTATGTGGCGCAATTCTTCAAGAACCGGTATAAACGCCGCCGGCGATATCCATTCGTCCTGATAAAAACAGCGCAACAACAGCTCAACGCCTTCAGTTTTGCCGGAATTCAGGTTAACAATGGGCTGGTAATAATTTTCAAATACCTGTTCTTCATAGGCTGACTTCACCCGGTTTTCCAGTGCCAGCCGCTCAATTGCCCGCTCGTTCATTTCCTTGGTGTAATAGATAAACGCGCTCAGGGTGTTCTTTTTCGCTGTATACATGGCCACATCGGCCTGTTTAAGCAGTTCTGCCGGATCGGTCGCATCATCAGGGAAAAATGAAATCCCTACCGAACAGGACACCCGCAGCACTTCTTTACCCAGGGAAATGGGGGTTTCAATCGACTCAATCAGCTGCGACACGAAACTCGATACCGCTGATTCGCTCTCGACCTCTTCCATCACAATGACAAACTCATCGCCGCCCAGACGGGCCACCGTATCACTCTTCGACGCCTGATTAAGCATACGATTGGCAATCACTCTGAGCAGTTTGTCACCATAGTCGTGGCCCAGCGAATCGTTAATCCCTTTAAAACGGTCAAGGTCAACGAACAATACCGCAACGGTGTGATCATGAGCCGCAGCGGAATCTATAGCATGTTCCAGGCGGTCAAGCAGCAAACTGCGATTCACCAGGCCTGTAAGGTTGTCAAAGTTGGCTATTTTTACCAGCTTTCGTTCAGCATTTTTTTGCTCGGTGATATTAGATATCACCACCAGGTAGTGAATATCACTGGCATCGTTTTCGTCTTCCATACGATTAATGTCTATTAACACGTCGTAGTGACGACCGTCGGGCGTCTGAACGCGCTCTTCCCCTTTCCACACGGCTTCGTCAGTTAACAGTTTAAGATGACCCGACAGCTGTGCTTCGAGCTTTGGCACCTGTTGATATATCCGGTAAAGCTGCCGATCAAGTCGTTCCTTGTCATTGATCCCAAACGTCTTCTCAAACGCCGGGTTCGCCGCCACAGGCAAATGGGATTGGTCGAAAATGACCACCCAGTCACTGGTATGACGAAAGGCATTGCCAAACAGCTTGACCTGCTGCTGAGCTTGCTTAAGGCGTAGTAACTGCAAATGACGACTGACCAAATAAGCGCCCAACAAGCCCACCACTACCAGAGCATAAAGCGTATAAGCCAGCGGCGACCAAAACGGGGGGTATGCCATATGAATAGTCAGACTGGCTGGCAACAGTGTTTGCTCTCTGGCCTGTGTTGCTGGCATCACCTCAAAGCGGTAATCCCCGGCCGCAAGCGAAGGTAAGATTACCCGGGTATCCGTGGTAATATCTTCACTGAGGATCTGTTTACCCTTACTCAGCACATACTTGTATTGCGCATCTGTGTCTTTTTGGTACTGCAGGGAAGAAAACTCAATGGTTAACCCATAGTCATCATGAGACAATTGCAGATGAGTATTAGCCAGGTTGAGTTTGGGCAGTTTTAGCTTACGGGACGATAACTCAATGCCGGTTATCACCATTTGCCGCGATTCACTCAACAAAAACTCAGACTGTTTGAGCTGATTTAATTTGTGCGGTTCAAAAAACACCAGGCCTTTAGGCGAACCAAATACCATTCGGCCATCGCTTAATTTAGCATTTGCTCCCTGATTAAACTCGGCGATGCTGAGTTCCCGACCATATTCATACTCAGTGAAGGTAAGTTCAGTTGACGAAAAGCGGTGGATCCCATCTAGCGAGCTGAACCAGAAATAGCCGTCATCATCTTCTAACAAATCGAATAACACCACCGCCTGTCCTAATGCTTCCCGACCGAAGTGATAGCGTTCTTCATACGTCTGGGCATCCAACCCAACCAGACCGTATCCCGGGTAACCAACCCATAAAATATGACCGTCCAGGTTAACGACATCGGGCCAAAGATCAGTATTGACTAACCGCTCAGGCAAGCGGTGTAGTTGCCTGGCCTGCTGAGAGTGAATGTTAAAGGTCCACAAACCATCATAGGTGGCTACCAGCATTTCCTCGGCATTAACCGGGTTGATACCGATAAAATTCATCACCAGGTTGAGCACAACCTGGTTTTCCAGGGTGTCCAACCTCGTTAGCGATTCGCTTTCAAAATCATAACGGTATAAATGATTGGCAAAAAAATATAATTTGCCGTCGGGCCCGAATGACGCGCCAGAGACAAAGCTAGCCTCCTCATCATTCAGACCAAAATTTAATTTTTCATATTCACCACTTTGCTTATCAAACAGCACCATGCCATTAAAAGTAGAGAGTAATAATTTGTCCGGATCGTGCGCTGGCATAATCTTGACAATGGTGTGAATACTGTAAGGTTCTGGTATACCATCAGCGACCATGTAAAACTGACTTTCAGCACTAACGGGGTTGTAGTGGGTCAGACCATTATCTGAACCAACCCATAATGTATTGTCGCTGTCTTCCAGGATCGACCAAATCACATTGTCGCTTAGCGGCCTCTTGTTACCCTGGTTCTGCAGCACCTTAAAATTAAAGCTATTCGGCGACCAGAACAAGGCGCCATTAAAATAGGAACCAATCCACAGATTGTTATCGAAGGTCAGGGCTATTGCCCGCACATCCGCACGGGACAAGGCCACTTCGCCGGTGGATGGCTCTAACACGAATGACGCTTGCCAATCGCTATCTTTTCGTTGCAATTGCAGCAGCCCGATATCTGAACCTATCCAGATTAACTGATTGTTCTGAGCTTTAATTTCCCAGATATTTCGCTGGTGGATGATAAGACTGCTGTCTTTCAACACACCATCGCCTCGATAGGCCTGCGTAACGGATTCCCATGGCATGCTGAACAAGCCTGAAACAGTGCCAACCAGCAGCTCACCATTGTCATCCAGCAACAGGCTTTTGGTATTGGCATTATCCACATTTAATTCTACGTTGAAACGATGCTCAACTTTTTTGAAAGCGAGTTGTTGCGCCGAATAGTCAGCCAACATTAATCCTTCGGAAGAGGCGACGAGCAGCAGGTTATCCACTAACAGCATGTCTCTGAGGTAGGGTATACGGTCCTCGTCGTGTACATCAATCTGGTACAAAATTTCGTGGCTGTCAGCGCTGGTGTCATAAAGCACCAGGGATTCACCAAATAACAGCAACATATCGCCGTTTGCCAACTCGATAAACTGTTCGGCGGTCTGGTTATATTCAGCAATTTCTAATTGTGGCAGCTCGACCACGAGCCGAAGCTCATTGGTGGCCAGATCCAACCGGTATAACCCACGATAATAGGTACTTATCCAGAGCCGGTTGCGGCTATCCAGGAACAGGTTTTGAATGGGGGTTGATGCGAGCAGATCGTTTTCTCCGGTGATATGCTCAACCCGATGTCCATCAAACCTGTCAAGGCCGCCATCAGTGGCAACCCACAAAAAATTATCATTATCGATTAGCAGATCCTGGATGCTGTCCTGTTTGAGTCCTTGCTGCGTCGATAACACCGTACCCAGTGGATTGGTTACCAATGGCTCACCGCTAAGGCTTACCGCCAGAGTAATTTGCGGGATACTGAGTAACAGACAGCAAAACAGCAGACAGCGAGACATTGTAAAGAACAACCAACTACTAACCATTTATATATTCAACCTTCCCCGTTGGTTCGGAGTATTCTTATCTGTTTACGGAATTATGGAAGCGAGACAGCCCGGGGCGTACAAGCTATGCCAAGCCCCTTATACATAGCATAGAAACGCCCCTTATTGTATTCGTTAGCTGGATAAAATGCAGCTTAAGCGCAATATTATACCAATTCCCGGGAAAACTTATTGTATATCAGACAGTAATTGCCAGACAGCCTCGCTACCAGCTATTCATTTGGTCAGCTGTCCGGTATGCCCAACGGGGAGTATTAAGGAGGGTTAGTCAGGACTGTTCAATAGCAATCCGACCCACTTTCACCTTGGCACGCCGGATACCGGGTTGCGGTGCTAGCAGGTACAAATCGCCATTGCGGCCCACATAAGTGCGCTTTACGCCCATCTCACGGGCCACTGCGCCATGAGCTTCAAGGTGTTCTGGTTCACCGTGTACCGGGATGGCTATCTGCGGCTTTGTCCACTGATACATCAGCTTCAACTCTTCGACACAAGGATGGCCGCTGGCGTGAATGGGCACGTCGCTGTCTTCGGATAAAACCACCTGAACACCCTTTTTACGCAACTTCTCAAGCAGGCGCTCAACGGCTTTTTCATTGCCAGGAATCACAATACTGGAAAAAATCACCGTATCGCCAGCCTCCAGCTCAAAATAAGGTGAGGCATCAATGGCCATTCGATTAAGCGCAGCCCTGGGCTCGCCCTGACTACCGGTTGCCACCACCAGCACTTCATTCGCAGGCAAGTAGCCAATATGCGCCTTTTCCAATACATCCAGATCGTCCGGCCAGTAACCGGTTTTCTTTGCAACGCCATGCATGTTTTCCAGCGATCGCCCCAGCAACGCCATGTAACGCCCGGTTTGCTGAGCAATACGCGCCAGTGATATCAGGCGGGCAATATTACTGCCAAAGCAACTCACCACCACCCTGCCACTGCAACGTTTGATTACCGTATTCAGGCCCTCTGCACAGATCCGTTCGGAAATGGAAAAGCCGGGCTTTATCGCGTTGGTGGAGTCGCCAACCAATGCCAGTAATTCTGTTTCACCCAGTTGCCGGTATAGATTGGCATTAAATGGCTTACCGCTAATTGGCTGCGCGTCAATCTTCCAGTCCGCGGTATGAAAAACGGTGCCTGCAGAGGTGCTGATCAACAGCGCCTGGGGTTCAGGGATAGAGTGGGTAATAGCCAGCCATGACAGCACAAAAGGCCCAACGGTCAGCGTGGCATCCGGATTGACGATTTGAACCGGGACTTTGCCAGCCAGACCCACCTGGCCCAGCTTGCGATGTAAAAGTTCTGCCGTAAACGGCGTTGCAAAAACCGGGCAGCGTAACCGTGGCCACAATGCCGCCACAGCACCTACGTGATCTTCATGGCCGTGGGTAATGACCAGGCCAGCCAGTTGCTCTCGCTGCGCAACAATAAAAGACGGATCCGGGGCCACAACATGGTGTTTGGAGCCAGTAGTCTGATTAAGATACGGCGCTACCAAAGGTTCATCAAACGTAACCCCACAATCCACCATCAACCACTGACCGTCATGGCCGTACAAATTGAGGTTCATGCCAATCTCACCCGTTCCGCCCAGGGGTAAAAACCATAAATCATTTGCACCGGGTGTTAAGGTTGATAAGCTTGAAATAGTCTCCTCCTGAGCGTTTTGCTGCCTGATAATTGTGGTCTGCGATATTGTTTTTTCGTGACGCGGCCATCAGTGCCGACGGGCGTTTATGCGATCACAAAGTCGCGATTATGACGGTATGTACCGAGGATGTTATTGACCTTAATCAGCAAAGCCAACACACCCTGGTATTTATTACGGTTATTGCAGATTATGGTTCAGCTCAGACCAGCTTATCGGCAAAATCTTCCGGTGCCATGAGTTCACTTTCCTCAGCCGGCATGGGAGCAATAATGACGTTGAGAAAGTCCTTGGACAGACCTGAAGTCCAGCGCGACAGCCAGACATCCAGGCTAATCGCTTTCGGTTCACAATGGGCCCATTCCTGATCGGCCCACATACTGGCCAGGCTGGCCGTTGACCAGACAGGCACGCCTTCTTCATCATCTGAGGTCAGCATCACGCAGCCGTCGTCATCATTAAGGATAAATAATTCCCCCTGCTCTTTTACTGTTGCAAAAAAGCTGGCCAGGCGTTGTTCCGGGCTCTGACTAATAAACTCGTCGTCTTTCAGCATTATAGTTCTCTTTTTATTCAATTCAGGCTGAGCATGTTGCTCTGTTGTTATACTTCCTGGGTAAAGTGTTGACTCACCACACTGACTACCTCAGGCACTATCGTTCGTCTGACAGACTTCATGTAGTACATATAAAGCTTACACTGTGCATGTGTGAAATGATCAATACAGCGCACATTTTCCAGCCCCCACTGAGACCAGTCGAGACCAACCGGTAACACCGCTACACCGCCCTCTTGCTGCAATGTAGCCAGGGCCAGACGCAGGGAGTTGGTAGTAAACTTCGCATCGCGATATTCAGCAAACCGGGTCAGTAGCTCGTCGCGAGCTTTACTGCCCCAGTCTATCGACACAAACTGCTCGGGCCCAGTGTCTACTTCCGCCTGATTTATACTGAACAATCCCAGCGGCATCGCCTTCAATAGCTGCCCGGTAAATTCTTCAGACTTAAGCGGCTCACTGGAAAAGGCAATATCAACACTGCGGTCATGTAACTGCCGGGAAATCTGCTCAGACGGCAGCACCTCGGCTTTAATTGCCCATTCGGGAAACGCCTCATGAATTTGGCGAAGCAATTCAGGCATCCAGATTTCGTTATTTAACTGGCCGGCTCCGCACACCAGATATTCACCGGCTTCACGCTGCAACTCTTGCTTTGCTTGTTGCAAGGTAGCACTAAGCTGTTCAGCGAAAGGCAACAACCGTTCGCCAGCAGGCGTGAGCTGAATACTATTACGGTGGCGCACAAATAAAGTGGTGTGGAAATATTCTTCCAACTGCTTAATTCTGGCGCTAACTGCCGATTGGGTTAAATAGAGATTCTCGGCAGCTTTGCCGAAATGACGTGTTTTGACTACTTCTACAAATGTGGTTAAAAAACGAATGTCCATGCTTATACGTACTATGACTCTCGTCGATACGCATAAGCTGGCACAAGTTTTCAATAAAGTAAAATAAAACGTGCCGGGTGGCCTGTTTTATTTGGCGCTCACTCGAAGCTATCGTGCTGAGCACGTCGCTGTTTATCGCGTCGGTGCATCGCCTTTTTCTTGTCTTTCATAGATTGCTGACGTTTATGGTCTTTGCGATGATCGCCACCATCTTCGTCATCTACCGAGTCCCATTCTTCCCGCTGGTAACGATAGTCTTTGCTCATTGTCTTCTCTGGGTTGGTTGAACACTAACACAGTTATTATTCCTCGCTGTAAAAAAATAGGAAATGAAAAGTTTTTATCGTCACGAAAAACTTTATTTCTGAGTGTTTTTTAACCAATTTACATATTACCTCACTTAACAGCCCTCACCTATGACAGCTCACGCCAGCGATATTAAGGGCTGTAAAGCCCTTGCCATGACTGCTAATGAATGTGCAATTGATGAGTCGAAAGATGGCAGTTTTGTGAAACAATTTTTTTTATTGTGAAGGTAAAAATTTTTTGTTTTTCATTTGCAGTTTTATAAATTAAAAGTGCACGAAATTACTCAACTAAGAGAATTCGTATCATGAAGACGACAGATATACGTGTACCTGCTAAGCAGTTTATTGACCGCCAACACTTTCCTTACGGTTTCCGTAAGTCAGGTGACTTTAGTATTCCCGAAGCCGATGTATTAAGTGCCTATGGCAAAACCCTGGCCGGTTTGGAGTCTGGTGAATTGAGCCCGGAAAACGCCGAAGAGCAACGTTTTATCGCGGTGCTGAAAGGTGAACAGCAAGCCAGCAGTTTGCTGGAAAAAGCCTGGTTGAAATACATCAGGCTGGCGCGCAACCGCAAACAGTTTTATACCCTGCATAGTTCAGCCAGCAATCAATCTGACTATGACGAGGATTACTCTGACGACGAGTTTGACGTAGCTTAACTGTTACTGCCGTATACCCGTCATTCAGCATACACCTGTCGGCAGTCTCCCGACTGCCGGCTGTCTTTTTTGATTCCTTCTGTCTACACTCCTTTTAACGATGCGATCGAACCGGCCAACCGGTGTTTGGGTGATCCGTCCTACGCTCCACACCTTATAAATTAATGCCCGGTGGTACCGGTCAGTTAAGCAAGGAGGTTATTATGGAAACGCGTTTCTCGCAGTTAAGCCACTATTCAATTCACGCAACAGACGGTGATATTGGTGACTGTCAGGATGTACTGATTGACGATGCCCAATGGATCGTCAGATATATCGTTGCCGATACTAACACCTGGCTGCCATTAAGTCGTAAGGTAGTAATTACGCCAGTCTCTATCGACAGTCTGCAAGCCGATGAAGAAACCCTGGCCGTGTCTCTTACTAAAGAAGCGCTGAAAAACAGTCCCTCACTTGAAGAACATCAACCCGTGTCCCGTGAGTACGAATCATTGCTGTACCAGTATTTCGGCTACGGCTACTACTGGACGGGCCCGGGTGCCTGGGGCGAATATGCGCACCCGCTGGAGCTGGTAGATAATTTCTCCCGACAGCATGCACAACCAGAGGAGGACAATTCGCACCTGCGCTCCTGCGACGAACTTACCGGATACACCATCGCGCTGAGTGACGGCCAGGCAGGTCATGTGGAGGATTTTGTGATCCAGCTCCCGCAGTGGTCCGTCAGCCACCTGATTATAAATCTGAACGACTGGCTACCCGGTGGTAAACGGGTAAAAGTAGACTGCCGTCATATTGTAAAAATTGACTGGGCAGGTCACGCCATTGAACTGGATATCAGTAGGAAAGAACTTGAGGGTGCGCTGAGTGCGGACTAGTCGTCCGCACAGAAAAAACCGTACAACAGATTCATGATTTGGATAATACGATCGTCCGCCAACCGATAATAAATCGTTTGGCCGCTACGGCGGGTGGCCACAAACCCGGCTTCGCGAAGCAAAGCCAGATGCTGCGAAAGCACAGGTTGGGTTACCGGCACGTCGTCGAGTAACTCGGTCACCGAGCGCTCTCCCTCCAGCAGAGAACAAAGCACCATCAGCCGGGTTTTATTCGATAATTGTTTTAGAAATTGCTCCGCTTCTTCGGAGCGGCTCAGCATTTGC
>CATMRP010000100.1 GCA_950073835.1 uncultured Alteromonadaceae bacterium | reverse complement strand
GGTGGGTCGTGCTGGATTCGAACCAGCGACCAATTGATTAAAAGTCAACTGCTCTACCAACTGAGCTAACGACCCTTCGATTTATCGCGTCGCCTTGTCTTGGCGACGGGCGCATATATTACTCATTTCCGGCGGCGGTGCAACCTTAAAAAACGATTAATTTGCACTTTTGTGGCAAAAACCGTTTAACCGCTTAAAAACAAATCAATTCGGGTGGTAATCGAACCGATTAATCCCCCGCAAAAATAAAAAAGGAGCCGCAGGCTCCTTTTTTAAACATTGATACCGCGTCAGAAATTATAGTCTGGCCTCGGCTAATTTTCGAGCCGACGAGTCCGGATAAGTGTTAATCACTTCTTCGAATAACGCTTTCGCCCGGGCCTGATTACCCACTTTCTCGGCAATCACACCAAGTTTAAGTAACGCATCAGGGCGCTTAGCTGAATCTGAAAACTTGGTCGCCACCACTTCAAATTGCGCGGCGGCGTCCTGCCACTGTTGCTTATTAAACAGTAGTTGTCCAAGCCAGTAATGGGCGTTAGGCGCATAACTGCTGTCCGGGAAGCGTTCGATAAAGGCCTGAAATTCAGGGATCGCTTTATCGTACTCACGGGACTTAAGGATCAGATTTACCGCTTTTTCGTAAGCATCAGACTCCGACATCCCTGCCGCAGCGGTTGCCGTTGAAGCAGGCGTTGATGACGGGGTCACCGTTGGCTGTGTGCCGGTTGCGGCCGCAGCGCCGTTGCCTGCCCCACCACTAAATCCTGACTGTTTTAACGCCTCTACGCGCTTATCGATTTCCAGATACAATTCGCGTTGACGATCGAGCACTTTTTGCAGTTGATTGGTATGCACCTCAACGGCTCCACGTAGCTCGTCCAACTCGTTTTGCATGTTGTCGATCTGCTGTTGCAGGCGATGTTGCATTTGCGAACGGTTATCGACTTTTCGTTCTAACACGGTTAACCGTGATTCGATGTCGCTGTCATTAACGTTGTATACAGGCGCGCCTGTAGACTGCGCTAAAGCACCTAACGGCAGACACAACAAAGCCATTGCAACCGGTGCAATGGCTTTCTTATAGGATTTGTTGGGATTGCTCATCTTATTGGTAAACAATTACACCACGACGGTTCTGAGCAAATGCGTACTCAGAAGAACCCATCACTTCTGGCTTCTCTTCACCGTAAGACACTACTGAAATCTGGCTTGAGCTAACACCAGCATTAAGCAGGTAAGTTTGTACAGATTTCGCACGACGCTCGCCCAGGGCGATGTTGTACTCAGGCGTACCACGGCTATCAGTATGACCTTCAATCACCACTTTAGTACCTGGATTCTTAATCAGGAACTCGGCATGCTTATCCAGTACCGGGAAGAAATCAGATTTGATATTTGAACGGTCGAAATCAAAATAAACAGTCTGTTCATTTTGCAGAGCCTGCAGCTCTTGTTTAACCATTTCTTCAGCCATTTGCTGACGTTTTACTGCTTCAGCTTTAACGCGCGCTTCTTCTGCTTCCTGAGCGGCTTGCTCTTCAGCTGCTTGTTGTTGCGCGATGCGGTTACGCTCTGCAGCCAGTTCCTCTTCGCTAGGACCTGATGAACATGCCATCATAGTCACCACTGGCAGGGCGATGATGAAGCTCTTCATTACTTTATTCATTTGCATCCTCTTAATCCTTATACTTATATAGTTGTGATTCTATCAAATCTGTTAAAACAAATAAGGTGACCAGCTCGGCGATTTAACCTGCCCGTCAGCCACCGGTAATCTCGCTTTAAAGCGCCCGTCCAGTGACACCAACGACAATACCTGAGTATCCCCGTATAATGTACTATAAATTATCATGCTTCCATTCGGAGCGATACTGGGAGATTCATCTAAATATGTTCTCGTCAGTACCTGAATCGCACCACTATCCACATCTTGTCTGGCAATGTGGTAGTCGCCGCGGGTCCTGTTCACCAAAACAACCTCCTGGCCGTCGGGTGTAAAAGTGGCTCCTAAGTTCTGTTCACCTTCAAAGGTTAAACGTCTGACTGTGCCAGTATCTAAATTTACGCGATAAATCTGTGGTTTACCACCCCGTTCAGAGCTAAATATCAGACTCTTACCATCAGGAGCCCAGGCTGGTTCGGTATCGATTGCCCGATTTCGGGTAATTCTGCGCAAATTTTGACTGGCTAAGTCCATAACATAAATTTCCGGATTACCATCTTTCGACAGTACCATGGCCATCTGCTTGCCGTCCGGCGAAAACACCGGGTTACCGTTAATACCCGGGAAGTTAGTGATCCGCTCACGCTCCATGGTATAGATATTCTGCACAAAAATTTGTGGCCGTTTGTTTTCAAAACTCACGTAGGCAAGTTTTTCACCATCCGGCGACCATGATGGTGACATTAATGGCTCTGGCGACGACAGCAATCGGGTTTCGTTAAAGCCATCGTAATCCGCGATTACCAGCTGATAAGGCAGTTTTTCCTTGGTGCGGTCGCGCACAATCACGTAAGCAATACGGGTTAAAAACGCGCCTTTTACACCGGTCAGCTTTTCGTAGATTACATCGCTGATACGATGGGAGTATTGTCTGAAATCACTACCACCTATAACAACCGCCCGCTCATCAATAATATGATCTTTACTGTTAATAAGTCCGCCGTCTTTATTGAGTACTTTCGACTGACCACCGGTGATTTGTCCACGTAGTACATCGATAATCTCAAAGCTTACCAGATAACGGTCGACGCCCTGTGGTTTAACACTGCCGACTACAACGGTATCGATGCCCTGCGCTGCCCAGGCACCGTAGTTCACTTCGCCATCGGCAGACGGGTATTCCGGCATGGCTGCACGGGCTACCGGGTTAAACTTGCCACTGCGGCGCAAGTCGTTCATCACCACATCAGTCAGATCACCAGGTAACATGCCTTCACCTTCCCATTTAAAAGGCACCACCGCTATTGGCCGGGCACTGTCCACACCTTCAGTGATTACAATTTCCAGCGCAGCATGTAACTGTCCAACCACGCTAACATAGGCCAGGGTAATCCATAAACCCAGTTTTCTCATAGGCATTACAACTCCACCTTCAAATCAATGTCTTTAAGTTCTTCGTATACCGCCGGGTCTTCTGACATTGGCAGTGTTTCGGCACGCCTTACCGCACTCTCGGCAGCTCTGCATAATGCGGTATCGCCATCTACAATGCTGACCTGAGACACAAAACCGGTGGTTGCCAGTTTTAATTTCAGTCGGCAGCTCTTGCCTTTAAAGTCCGCGTTCAGGTAGCGCATAATGGTTTGCTGAATCATTATTTGATAACGCTCAACTTCCGACAATACCTGCTGGCGACGTTGTTGCTGCATAGCCGCCTGCTCTTTCGCCAGTTGCTCTTGCATAATTCTTTCCATTTCGGCGCGTTCTTTTGCTTCTTTGGCTTTTCGCGCCGCTTCGGCTTTCTCCGCTTCTTCCCGTTCCTTACGTTCCTGCGCTTTTTGTTCGGCTAAACGGCGCAATTCCGACTGGCGTTTTGCTTCTGCCGCCTCCCGGGCTTTTTGCTCGCGGGCTTTGCGTGCAGCGGCTTCCTGACGCTTTCGCTCTTCAGCCGCCTTTTGTTTACGCTGCTCTTCAGCCCTGGCCTGTGCTTCCGCTTGCGCCTGGGCACGCTGCTGATCATAAATAGCCTGTGCGTCTATAAAGGTGGCTTTAATCACCGGCGCAGGCGTGCTGTTGGCCACTGGCATTACCGGTGACGATGACAAACTGACGCTTATTAGCAACACTATCACAAGGAGCAGGTGCAAACCCAGTGATTTAACTAAGGCCGATTTATCCGCTTGATTCACAATCTGCGCCTGTTTTACTTTTCAACCGGATCGGTCATCAGACCGACCGAAGGTACACCCGCTTTTTGCAGCAGTACCATTAGTTGAATCACTTCATTGTAGGCAACCTGGCCATCCCCTTTCACCACTACCGGAGTGTCGGGGCTTTGCTTTAACTGAGCCTGAACCAGCGCCGCCATTTCTTCTTCATCAACGGCCTGCTCCTGGTTATCGCCCAGATTAAGGTAGTAGTCGCCCTTAATATCTACCGACGCAATAATAGGTGGCTTATCTTCCTGCTCAATGGGCTGGGCGCTGGCTTTGGGTAAATCCACTTTTACGCCCTGGGAGATCAGGGGGGCGGTAACCATAAAGATAATCAGCAGCACCAGCATTACGTCGATGTAAGGCACCACGTTAATTTCAGAAACCGGACGACGGCGTTTACGCACATACATAGCGGGACTCTCCTGTTAACTTAGGATATTATGCGCTTTGCTGCGACGCATGGGCCTGACGCTGCAGGATGGCTGAAAACTCTTCCATAAAGTTGACGTAACTGTTTTCCAGTTTTTCGACCTGGTGGCTAAAGCGGTTATAGGCAATCACCGCCGGGATCGCGGCAAATAAGCCTATCGCGGTGGCAATCAGTGCTTCAGCAATGCCCGGCGCAACCATGGATAACGTCGCTTGTTGAACTTCACCCAGTGCAATAAAGGCGTTCATGATCCCCCATACGGTCCCAAATAAGCCGATATAAGGGCTGATAGACCCCGCCGTGGCAAGAAATGAAAGGCGGCTTTCAAGATTGTCCACTTCTCTTGATAACGCTACGCGCATTGCCCGGTAGGTACCGTCGACCACCACGTTTGCGTTGGTATTGCTTTTGCGCAGGCGCACAAACTCTTTAAAGCCAGCACAGAAAATATGACCCATACCACTCACCTGCTCTTCACTGGAAAGCTGTTGGTACAAGCGGTTAAGATCGGCACCCGACCAGAACTCATCTTCAAAGTTCTTCATTTCACTGCGGGCACCGTTAAGTGCTTTCTGACGCTGAAAAATGAACGCCCAGGAGGCAATGGAAACACTGATTAGCAATAACATAACCAGCTGAACTACAAAGCTTGCCTGTAAAAACAAGCCAATAAAGGTTAAATCAGATGACACGCGAAAATTCCCCTAACATTGCCTCTGGTATCCGACGCGGCCGCATATTGGCCAAATCCACACAGGCGATTTTTGCTTGCACGGTAACCAGAAGCTTCTGATCCTGTGCATTTATAATATCTTGTTTAAATGTCATGCTAGCGCCCTTCAATTCTACAATGTGCGAGTGAATACTCAACATTTGATTGAAGCGAGCAGGCGCATTATTGTGCATTTCAACGTGTTTGACGACAAAGGCAATGTTTTGTTCCAGAAATTCGTCTTGTTCGAAGCCTAAATCTCTTAGCCACTCGGTTCTGGCCCGCTCTGCAAACTTTAAATAATTGGCGTAATACACTATGCCACCGGCGTCGGTGTCCTCGTAATAGACCCGTATACTGAGTGTGTGCACCGTCAAATCCCTGTTATTTAAGATGCTGCACATGGTAGGTAAAAGGCCGTTACCTGTCTATAGCCCCTTCGAACCACGACCAAATAAATGTATCGCAAGATGAACTACATCAATCACCACAGATCTGTCGCAAAGGCTTAATATAACTAGGATAAGAAAAAATCATGACGGAATTAACATTTTATTTACAGATTAGTTTTTCTAATCCAAAAACTCAAATATTCTCAATTGTGAGCAAACAAATTATCTCTATAATACACCTCATCAAGTCGACAGATGAATGAGTTCTCTATTTATTGCCTGTTAGACATGAGTTCCCTGGATTTTTTCCTTCAACACTTGTTGTTCTCACCCCGCTTCTCTGAAGCGGGTTTTTTTTGCCTGTTTTTCAGGTGACTTTTTTCATATTTCCACCTTACGCCACAAACCAGTGGTCTGCGCCGGTTTAAAGTGGCTCAGGAAACCAGCGGATTATTCTTTTTTACAGGAAGAGAGGTCGAATGGCAGGTAGAACGGGCAAATTAAGCACTGATTAAAATCAGACACTGGTTGGACAGCAATTAGCTGTCCACCTGAAATCCCAGATGCAGATAAGCGCGTTGTGTAGCTATGCGCCCGCGTGGGGTGCGCTGCAGGAAGCCCTGCTGAATAAGAAAGGGTTCAATAACATCTTCGATGGTTTCTTTCTCTTCGCCAATGGCCGCTGCGAGGTTTTCCAGGCCTACCGGCCCACCATCAAACTTTTCAATAATGGCATTCAGCAGCTTGCGGTCCATATAATCAAAACCTTCTTTATCCACATCCAGCATATCCAGTGCTGCGGCCGCGACCTCACCGTTTACGGTACCATCAGATTTAATTTCGGCGTAATCACGCACCCGGCGTAACAGTCGATTAGCAATACGCGGCGTACCGCGAGAACGCTTAGCCACTTCAAACGCGCCGCTTTCATCCATTTCCAGTTGCATATAATGGGCACTGCGGGCAACGATGTCAGTGAGATCTTTTACCGAATAAAATTCCAGGCGCTGAACAATGCCAAAGCGGTCTCTAAGCGGTGAAGTTAGTGAGCCGGCCCGGGTGGTCGCGCCTACCAGGGTGAAGGGTGGTAAATCCAGCTTGATGGAACGGGCTGCCGGCCCCTCGCCTATCATAATGTCTAATTGATAGTCTTCCATGGCCGGATAGAGTATTTCTTCCACCACCGGGCTTAAGCGGTGAATTTCGTCAATAAACAGCACATCGTTGCGCTCAAGGTTGGTGAGCAATGCCGCCAAATCCCCGGCCTTCTCGAGTACAGGCCCGGAGGTAGTTTTTATATTTACGCCCATCTCATTGGCCACGATGTTGGCCAGTGTGGTTTTCCCCAACCCCGGCGGGCCAAAAATCAGCAAGTGATCGAGCGCGTCTTCACGACGGCGGGCAGCTTCAATGAAGATCTCCATCTGATCACAGACATGTTGCTGCCCGGTATAATCCTGCAGCAGCTTAGGCCGAATCGCCCGGTCAATCACGGCATCTTCGTCGCTTTCACTGGCAGATATTAGACGGTCTGCTTCAATCATTTATTGTTCTCTCTATCACTGCTGATACTTATTGATGAATTCACTACGCCACTGACTGGCGTTTACAGAGCGGCTTTTAGCGCCTGACGGATCAGGGCTTCGCTATCCATACCGTCATGATATACTGCATTCACCATTTTACTGGCCTGCGGCGGTTTATAACCTAACGCGACCAAAGCGCTCATGGCTTCTTCTTTTACGTCACTGAGTGCCACAATGGCGTTTTCGCCGCCATTGTCGATACCGCCAGCAACAAGCAGTTCATTGCCGGAAGTCTCTAAATTCTGAGTAAATTTCGCCAGCCGGTCGCGTAATTCTACCACTAATCGTTCGGCGGTTTTCTTGCCGATACCAGGGAGCCTGGTTAGCGAGGTCACGTCTTCGTGCTGAACCACCTGTAAAAATTGCTTGGCAGACATACCTGACAAAATGGCTAGCCCCAGTTTTGGCCCAACCCCATTAGCCTTAATGAGTTCACGAAACAGGCCTCGTTCCAGTTTATCGGCAAAACCGAATAGCAACTGCGCATCTTCACGCACCACAAAATGCGTATATAAAGTGCAGGTTTCTCCCACTGCGGGTAACTGGTAAAAACTGGTCATGGGAAGTTGCAGCTCATAACCCACTCCGCCCGCATCCACTAATACATCAGGTGGGGCTTTTTCCAGTAGCTGGCCGTGAATACGTCCAATCATGTTGTTCTTTTACTCCGTTTTTGCTTTGCCTGCTATGAGGCGTTTACCGCAACCGGCCGCGTACAGTTTTACGGGCCTGCCCGGCTAACTTCACCAGATTTTGCTCACTGTGGGCATGGCATAATGCCACGGCCAGCGCATCGGCCGCATCGGCCTGCGGTGTGCCGGATAACCCTAACAGGTGTTTTACCATGTGCTGCACCTGGGTTTTATCTGCGCCGCCGGTTCCTACCACAGCTTGCTTTATTTGCCGGGCGGAATACTCTGACACAGTTAAACTGGCCTGCGTTGCGGCAATCATCGCCGCTCCCCTGGCATGACCCAGTTTTAACGCTGAGTCCGGGTTGCGGGCCAGAAACACCTGCTCAATGGCCAGGCAATCCGGCTGAAACTGCTCGATCAATTCACCCACACCAATAAATATTTTATCCAGACGGGGCGCCAGTGGTTTATCGGTTAAACGAATACAACCGCTGGCAACATACTGTAATTTGCCCTGATGCCGACGGATTAAACCATAACCGGTGACGCGAGAACCTGGATCTATACCCAGTATTACCATTATTTTGACTCAGGTACAAATGCCACAATGGCAGCTTGATTAGAAGGTGACCAAACACGCTCTGCCGCAACGGATTTTTCTACCCATTCGTAAGCGGAGTGTTCGGTTAAAGTGATTGGTGCCTGACTGCTGATTTGTACTACAAACACGTATTCTGTGTTCACAAAAGCATCGGGAGGGTAACGGTAACGCCACTCGGGGCGGATTTCGAATTGGTTAATGTGCTGACAGTCAATTATGGCGCCAGACTCAGGAGACAACACAATGCCGGTTTCCTCGGCGACTTCACGATAAGCTGTCCCGAGCGGTAGTTCGCCCTCTTCGATGGTGCCGGTCACCGACTGCCAGAAATCAGCATCATCATTGCGCTGCATAATAAGCACCTGGTTGTGCTCATTGTAGAGCACAACCAATACCGACTCGGGACGCTTATAAGCCATTACTCGGCGTCTTTCTTCACTGTTGCGATGGCCAGATCAGCCAGTTGCTGAGGGTTAGCCGGGCTCGGCGCATCGGTCAGCGGACAAGCGGCAGTAGTGGTTTTCGGGAACGCCATCACGTCACGGATAGACGTAGCGCCGGTCATCAGCATTACCAGACGATCCAGGCCGAAAGCCAGACCCGCGTGCGGTGGTGCACCGTAGCGCAGCGCTTCGAGCAGGAAGCCAAATTTCAGCTCGGCTTCTTCTTTATCAATACCCAGAATGCTGAACACGGCCGATTGCATGGTTTGATCGTGAATACGCACCGAACCACCGCCTAATTCAACCCCGTTCAGCACCATGTCATAGGCATCAGATAAAGCGGTTGCAGGCGCTTCTGCCAGTTGTTCCGGCGTTAAGTCGCGCGGTGCGGTAAATGGATGGTGCAGCGCGTGTAACTGACCATCGGCTTCCTCGAACATTGGGAAGTCAACTACCCACAGCGGACGCCACTCACCTTCCAGCAACTCAAAATCTTCACCCAGCTTCAGGCGTAATGCCCCCATAGCTTCAGTAACGACCGTTGCATTGTCAGCGCCAAATACCAGAATATCGCCATCTTCAGCACCGGTACGGGCAAGAATTTCACAAACGATTTCAGCGTTAAGGAACTTAAGGATTGGCGACTGTAAACCCTCCAGGCCATTGGCTTTTTCGTTAACTTTAACCCAGGCCAGGCCTTTCGCGCCGTAAATGCCAACAAACTTGGTGTACTCATCAATTTGCTTACGCGACAGCGATGCACCACCCGGTACGCGAATAGCGGCAACACGTCCTTTTGGATTGTTTGCCGGGCCACTGAACACTTTAAAGTCTACGTTGGCCAGCAGATCTGCCACGTCAGTCAGTTCCAGCGGGTTACGTAAGTCCGGCTTGTCACTGCCATAGCGCTTCATCGCTTCGGCATAGGTCATTTGTGGGAAGTCGCCTAAGTCCACATCGAGCATTTGTTTAAATAAATCGCGGATCAGACCTTCGGTAATGGCCATTACGCCATCAGCACCTAAGAAGGTGGTTTCGATATCGATTTGAGTAAATTCCGGCTGACGGTCGGCACGTAAATCTTCGTCACGGAAACACTTTACGATTTGATAGTAGCGATCCATGCCCGACATCATCAGCAATTGTTTGAACAATTGCGGTGACTGTGGCAAAGCGAAGAATTCGCCTTTGTGGGTCCGACTTGGCACCAGATAATCGCGGGCCCCTTCCGGCGTAGCTTTAGTCAGGATAGGGGTTTCGATATCCAGAAAACCTTCGCCTTCCAGATAACGGCGTACCGCTGCGGTAACCTTAGCACGAAACTGCAGTTTGTTGCTCATTACCGGGCGACGCAGATCCAGATAGCGGTAGCGTAAGCGCTGTTCTTCAGAGTTTTCCTGATTCCAGTCCAGCGGTAACACGGCCGACTTATTAAAGATTTCCAGGCCGGTACCAAGAATTTCCACTTCACCGGTGTTCATTTGCTTATTGACCTGGCCTTCAGGACGAGCGCGTACCGTGCCGGTTAACTTGATACAGAATTCGGCACGCAGTGTATTGGCCAGCGCCTGCACTTCGGGTAAATCAGGGTCAAAAACGACCTGCACTAAGCCTTCGCGGTCGCGCAGATCGATAAAAATCAGGCCACCCAAGTCGCGGCGTTTGTTTACCCAGCCACACAGCGTGACTTCTTGTCCAATATAAGATGCGTTAATTTTCCCACAGTAATCTGTGCGCATGGTCTTCGACCCCTAATTACTTTGTTAGCTATTTTGTCGTTGCGTGAAGGTGCTGGTTATACCGACCTGAATTTACCGATAATCACCTGATTATTCCTTTACCTGCTTTACCGGCATGAGGATAATGACCGCCAACGCGTCTGTTATGTTTTAAATTTAAGGCCGCATAGTATAAACAAATGCTACTCAAACCCCAATGACAAATATCCACTCAACAAGCACATTAGGCCCTGTTTTTATCGGTCTTCCACAATGGCAGCATAGTAGCTGGCCAAAACGCTGGTTTACTGACCGATCCAGCACGCAACTGGCCGATTACGCCAGGCAGTTAAACAGTGTTGAGGGGAATACCACATTTTATCACCTCCCCTCGCCCCAGACCGTAGATAACTGGGCTGCGGCCACACCAACAGACTTCCGCTTCACCTTTAAATTTCATAGTGACATCAGTCACAAAAGCAGCTTACAACAGTGCGACAAACTGGTAACCGAGCAACTTAACCTGCTGGCCCGTTTAGAAGATCGGCTGGGCCAGATAATGCTGCAATTACCGGCCGGTTTCGGGCCTGCTCAGCTACCGCTACTAGAGGCATTCCTCAAGCGGCTATCGCCTGCTTTCAACTATGCTGTGGAAGTTCGTCATCTGGCATTCTTTGCCAAGGGGGAAGAAGAAAAAGCCCTTAACAGGCTGCTTATGGCGCATGGCGTTAACCGCGTGATAATGGACACCAGAGCGCTGTTTACCGGGCCCGACGACTGTGCTCTGACCGCAGAAGTGCGAACCAAGAAGCCACGGGTGCCAGTGAATGTTATCGCCACCGCAGATCAGCCGGTAATGCGCTTTGTGGGTAACAATAGCGTTGAGGATAATGCCACCTGTTTACAACCCTGGATAGACAAATGTCAGCAATGGCGGCAACAGGGTAAATCCAGCTATTTATTCTTTCATCGTCCCGACAATCAGGACGCGCCCTGGCTGGCTCAGCAGTTTATCGCTGCGTATAATCAACGTTATCCGGATTCTGCTTTACCAGCACTCCACTTTGCTCCCCGCCAGGACGACCTGCAAAGCCAGCTCTTCTGATAATTTAAGCACGCGAGCGCGAACTACGCCGACGCCGGGTGGATTGTTTCTGATTTTTAAGGCGGATATAGAAGTAGCTTAATACGGCGATAATCCCCATCAGCAAGCCAACAATAACAATTAACAGATTATTAAAAGTGGCTTCTTTACCGACCGCTTCTTTCTCACTTGCGAGCGTCTGATTCAGCGACAGAATTTCCCGCTGAGTGCTGCGCTGCATGGCCGCAAAATCCTGCGAGATTTGGTCCATTGTGAGGCTTAATACCCGGCTGCGCTCCTCATCCATCCAGGCAATCAGCGCTTCATAAGCGGTGGTAATACCGGTGATATTATTGTTTGCTGCGGCAAGACCAACCTGATTGAGCAAATGTTGGCGAGTGGTCAGGTAAGACAGTACCTCGTCTTCTTCATTGCCCACCGTCACCGATGCCTGTAGCGCTTTTGCTGCAGGCAGGTCACCAGACTCTATCAAATAGGTAATTTTATTCAGGGTATAAAGTTTGGGGGCAACCAGTTGCGGATACTCTTCGAGCCAGTCTTCAATTTTGCGGTTCCAACGCACCACCATATCCATGTTCTGTTGCTGCACATTTACGTGCATAAGCCAGTAGCCGGCAATAAATTGTCCATTAATACTGCCACTTTCCGCACTGTCTTCCAGCAACGTCAGGGCTACCTTCTCCATTTCTTGCCATTGATTGTCTGCTGCCATAATGGCCAGAAACTTATCGTGTATTGCAATGCCAGCTTCACCACCGACATCCTGAGCAAAGTTGACTAACTGCTGAACTTTTTCCAGAGCCCGGTCGAACCATTGCATGGCCACCAGTAAATCAATTTGCTGATTAACCGCCTCACGCCAACGAACGTAGTTACTTTGTGTCCAGAAGGCGTCTTGCGCCTGATTAAAATAGTCCAGTGCCGACATAACGTTACCGGTCTGAATATCTGCCAGACCTATATCAAACAGTATAAGTGCTTTGTCTTCATCGGATATGCGGCGTGACAGCAGGCCGAGTAACTGTTGTTTACTCGACTCAACATCAGCGGGGGAAGCTATGGCCTGGTAGCGGAGTTTGGCCCGCAACGTAAAGGCCTGTGAACGATAATCCTGGCGTCTTACGGCGGTGATCAGCACTTCATTTGCCATACTGCGAACCGGTTCGAAACTGTCTTGCTGCGCCGTAATCAAAAGTTTATAAGCCAGAATCGCGTTTTCTGCGGCGTCGGCGTGTAATGCATTAGCGCTGGCCAGCAATTCATTAATTTGGTCGATTTGCTGATTGGCCGGCGTATTTTTTGCGCGGATGATGTCATTTAATCGGGTGACAATCTGTGATTCCTTCATAGCCTGAGCCTTTGCAGGCTGACCACAAAATATAACAATACAACTTGCTACAATAATCCAGATTTTAATACGTGGTTCCATCACTAGCGGTCAAAAGTTAGTTATCGTCCAATATCGACACACTATCCCACGACTGACTCACTTTGCCAACCCAAAAATGGGCTCTGTTTACGATTTATTAACTACCTGATGGTGGGCCAGGAAAGCCGGAGAAAGCAATATCCCCGGCGTGACCAGAAATTAACAGCCTAGCGGAAGTCACCGGCGTCAAGGTTGTGTTTTTTCATGAGTTTGTGCATGTCGGTGCGGTTACGACCGGCCAGTTCTGCTGCACGGGTAACGTTGCCGTCGGTCATTTTCAGCAACTTAAACAGGTATTTCTGTTCGAAGGCATCGCGGGCTTCGGTCAGGGTTGGCCAGCTTTGGCGGGTGGCAGACAGGGCCTGCTCCACCAGATGCAATGGCACCACCGGCGTTTGCGTAAGCGCCACACACTGTTCCACCACGTTAACCAGTTGGCGCACATTACCCGGCCAGTCGCTTTTAACCAGTAACTGCATGGCATCTTCTGAAAACTGAGTCACCTTTACACCGTGGCGCTCAGCACTTTGTTTTAACAGACTACGGGCCAGCAGCGGGATGTCTTCACTGCGTTGCTTTAGGGCTGGTAATTTAAGGTTAACCACATTCAGGCGATAGAACAGGTCTTCCCGAAAACTGCCTTCTTCCATCTCCTTATGTAAATCTTTGTGTGTGGCAGAAATGACCCGGACATCGATATCAACCGATTTACTGCTGCCCACCGGGCGGATCTGCCGCTCCTGCAGTGCACGTAGTAACTTCACCTGCAGCGTCATGGGCATATCGCCAATTTCGTCGAGGAACAAGGTGCCCCCATGAGCTTCTCTGAACAGGCCCTGGTTAGCGGTAACAGCACCGGTGAAAGCACCTTTTACGTGACCGAATAATTCAGACTCCAGCAGGTTTTCCGGCAGCGCGCCACAGTTAATCGCCACAAACGGGTAACCCGAACGGTCGCTGGCGCGATGAATGGCATTGGCCAGCAGCTCTTTACCCGTACCACTGGCGCCGGTAACCAACACACTGACTTCCCGTTTAGCGATGCGGTAAGCCTGATCGAGTACATGTAACATTTCGGGTGAGCGGGTAATGATTTCCTTACACCACTCGCCCGGCTCAGCGGCTTTTGAATGTTGCAGCGCCTTGCCCAGCAAATCCCGTAATTTATCGTGGTCCACCGGTTTGGTTAAGAAGCCAAAAACGCCACGCTGGGTCGCTTCAACGGCATCGGAGATGGTGCCGTGGGCCGTCATCAGGATCACCGGAATATCTGACCGAATGGCCATAATTTCTTCAAACAAACTAAGGCCGTCCAGGCCCGGCATTCGCAAGTCACTTAACACCAGATCAAAGGTGCCGGTATTAATTTTTTTGAGGGCTGCCTGACCATCTTCTACCGCGGTTACCTGAAACCCCTCGCTTTGCAGACGAATGGTCATTAACCGTAACAGGCTTTGGTCGTCATCGACCAAAAGAATATGCGATGGCTGCTCTGCGTTATCACTCACTGCTGTGTCTCCTCTTCCTGACTCATCAGGTTTGATTCGATATTGAGTAATGCCTCAAGCTGGGCTTTTAACTCGTTAATTTGGTTTTCCTGGGCCTCAATGGTTTTGTCCTGGCCATTATTCATTTTGCTAAGGAGTGTCACCGCCGATTCAAACTCCAGCATGTGTTCACTTGGCTTGTGAATAATCGCTTGCATGCGCTGCTGATTGGCCGGCGATAACGCTGGCAGCAGCTGTTCAAACCAGTGCTGAGCACGCAACCTGGCTTTATAAGGTGTATTGACCGGCTGCGACAAAATCACTTTTTGCAATAACATATCCGGGCTATCGCCGAGCTGTTCTATCAGTGACTCCCGCTTTGGCCAGGTCATCTGGTCGACCTGCGCCCAGTAATCAAGCCAGAAACCCAGGTCACAGCGGGCCGGATCTAACGGCACCTCTGATTGAAAAACGCAATCACTGGTAGCCGACTCCACTGCCGGTTGATAGTTGTCAGACTGAGTCTGTAACTCCTTTTCCGGTGTTAAAGTACAGCCGGTTAAAATTAAAGCTGCGCCCAGGGCAGCATAGTGCTTCATTGTTATTGGTCTTCCTGCTGAGGGATTACAACCCGAAAACACACTTCGGCGTAATCTACGTCAATCACATTTACTTCTCCGTGCATAATCCTGGCGCAATCCGCCACAATGGATAATCCCAGCCCGGTGCCGATAACGTTATCGTTACGGGCACCATCGCCCCGCACAAAGGGTTCGAATAAATTACTAATTTTTTCCGGCGCTATTTTGTTGCCGTGGTTTGCCACGTCGATGAGCGCAATATCGTCTTCAACAGCCACCCGGATGTAAATAGTTTTGCCCAGCGCGCCATGCGCCACCGCATTAGACAACAAGTTATCGAAGATGCGCCGTAATAGCTCAGCGTCTGCGCTGATTGTGGTTGTCTCAATATTTACCGCTAATTTATGGTTCTGCAACGCCAGTTGATAATCTTCGATACACTGGCTCACCATTAGTTCCACATCCACACGGGTAAAACTGGCCTGGGCCTGTTGCAACAGCAGATTGTAGTCCAGCAGTTTCTCAATCAGGGTATTTAACCGCGTAGTACTGCTGGCCAGTAAACTCATCACCTCCTGCTGAGGCTCGGATAATACACCTACAGTGCCATCAGTAAGTAATGCACACCCTTCCTTTATACTCGCCAGAGGGGTTTTTAATTCATGGGCGGCATGTCTGAGCAACGCAGTTCGAATATGTTCTAACTGTGCCAGGCGCTCACCCAGCCAATGAAGATCTTTCTCTACGCCAACCAGTTCCTTTGGTGCCCGGGTCGACAGCGGCGGTAGTCTGCCCTGTTGCCTGGCAAGCATGCGGATGACTAATTTTAACTTGCGTACCGGGTTGATGACCAGTTGACTGCCTAATAAAATCAGCGCCAGTGAGACAGAAACCAGTAATGCGCTCAGCCAATACTGTTTAGCCTGCATAGTGGCCACGTCCTGGCGTTGTAATATTAGTCGCGCTTCAATGGCATCATCAACACTGTCGTGAACATCAACCAGTGCTGCTCGCAAACGCCCCAGGCCAGGGGTTAAATCTGCTTCACTGGTAAATGTGGTAAAAGCTTTAAGTTCGGCGAGTACTGCCTTTACCGAGTCACATCCTTCCACACTTACCTGAGCATGACAAAGCGCTGCATAGCGCTCGTTAAATCGCACCAGGGCATTGTTTACCAAACCACTGGCCACTTCGTTTTTAAGTACCTGGTACTGACGCAAGGCACGCTCCAGCACCACGCTGGCACTTTCAAGTTGTTGCACTTTAGAGACAATACCCGCGATTCGCTGAGTTTCATCTATGGTCATCCTACTGACTCTGGTTAAGTCAGTGTGACTTTGCCACAACAATGCAGCCAACGGGATGAGAGCAACTAAAAAGCTGCCAATAATGAGCTGACGTAACGAGCCTAAACGCAAGAGCGAACCACTATTAATTAAACGTGACGCAAGCATCGCATAGCGTTGAGAGTTCGACAACGGGTT
>CATMRP010000099.1 GCA_950073835.1 uncultured Alteromonadaceae bacterium | reverse complement strand
CATGCAGAAGATGCCCGCAACATCATTCACTTAATGGATGGCACTACCCGTAAAGCCAGCGGCGTATTGAAAAATACAGATGATACCTGGAAGGTAGCCCAATAAGCAGTGTCTGATAGCTCGGAAATGTCCCATCTGATGGGGCATTTCCGTATTTCTTTATTCCTGGGGTTGTTCATTGTAATTTTTTAAATCAGATTCAGAAATATTATGACCAATAAATACCGAAACAGAGTATCCGTCCGGTGATCGATGAGTGTTTGCTAATGATTAGGCGAGAGCACTAAGCGGATACTATTTAAAGATTAAAAAGTACTCAGGTAGTGCTTGCATTAAAGAACCTTTTTGGTACTATTTTTTGTATAAAAAATAAACATTGTTACTCCCTTAGCACCATCATTAAGGTAATCGAAACAGTGATATACAGGATTTTAACACCATGATAAGGATGTCGGATGTCTTGGTTACGCTTTAATTTACTTAAGCCATGCTTGATTTTTGCTTTTTTATCTGCCCCTCTGTGCGCAAACACTGAGCTCGAAGAGCAAACGATTACTAATGATGCGACTTTATCAAAAGATGGCTCTCCTTATTACATAAATGGCAATATTACCGTCGCCAATGGGGTTGTCTTAACCATTGACGCTGGTGTCGAGTTGTATTTTGCGCAGGATATTTCAGCAACAATCAATGGAATGTTAGTAGTCGAAGGAAGTGCAGATCTTCCCGTTATAGCTGCATCTGCCGGCGGCGCTGAGAGCTGGGCGGGCATTTATCTGAACTCCAGCAGTGCAGGCAGTACCATTCGGCATGCGCATATCAGTGATGCGCAATATTGTGTTCGAACAAATGGCGCGCCGGATGAGATTAGTAATAACCGGCTAAGCAACTGTCAGTATGGGGTGTATGTCAATAGTGGTTCGCCGGACATCAGCAATAACCTTATCATTGAAAATGCGTATGCGGGGATTCATGTCAACAATGGTAATCCGCAAATTACCTACAACACTCTCGACCAGAATGGGAATTATGGGGTGTACTTCAGTACATCGGTCGTTCCCACCATTACAAACAATATCATTACCCGCAATACTACCGGACTCTATGACTACTACGGTAAATATACTGGGGGCTATAACAATGTCTGGGGCAATGGCACGGACTACAGCCGGACTAGTGCCGCCGAAACCGATATCAGCAGTGACCCACAGTATGTGGATGCGTATGCGGTAGACCATCATTTACTGGACAGCTCACCGTCGAAAACCGCGTCGTCCAGCGGTGGTGAAATCGGCGCTTATGGTAATGGTGGTGCGCCACCGGATAGCGATGAAGAGCTGAGTACCACGCCTACCTTAACTGGCGCACTGACTCAAAGCGAACGCTGGACAGGCGAGGTGACGCTAACGGGCTCTGTTGAAGTTAACTGGCCCTATAAACTGATAATCGATGCGGGCACCGTCATTCATATGCCGTCGAGTGCGACCTTAACGGTGAATAACTTCGTTCGCATACTGGGGACAGAATCCTCACCAGTGGTCTTTGAAGCCGCAGAGGGGGCGACCAATTGGAGTGGCATTTACTTGAACTCCAGTGGAGCGGGCAGCACCATCCGCTATGCACATATCAGTGATGCCACCTATTGCATTCGTTCTCAGGGTGCCCCGGATGAAATCAATAACAACCGGTTAAGCAACTGTCAGTATGGGGTGTATGTCAATAGTGGTTCGCCGGACATCAGCAATAACCTTATCATTGAAAATGCGTATGCGGGGATTCATGTCAACAATGGTAATCCGCAAATTACCTACAACACTCTCGACCAGAATGGGAATTATGGGGTGTACTTCAGTACATCGGTCGTTCCCACCATTACAAACAATATCATTACCCGCAATACTACCGGACTCTATGACTACTACGGTAAATATACTGGGGGCTATAACAATGTCTGGGGCAATGGCACGGACTACAGCCGGACTAGTGCCGCCGAAGCTGATATCAGCAGTGACCCGCTCTTTGCGGATGACGATTTCCATCTGGACGATACTTCGCCCTCAAAAACAGCCTCAACGTCTGGAGGTGAAATTGGCCGCTATGGTGGCATTTCTTCCGTTCCATTGCCAACCGTAGCCAGTGTAGATAGCCCGACCAAGCAGAGTATATTAACCCTAAGTGGTACAAAAGAATCGGGCCTGGGTATAGGCGTTAATTCTAGTATTGTTATTACCGTGAATGACAGTGAAAGCTGGTCTGCGACAATCAGTTTACAGGAAGGCGAAAATACCCTGCGTATTTACGCTATCGACGAAGACGGAAATCGAAGCGAAAATGTGTCACTCTTCATTACAAAAGACGCTACTTCGCCACAAATTACCAGCAGTTCCCCGGTAGATGGTGCGGCGCTGATAGTGGCTGTTGAAGAAATCACACTACAAATCAGCGATGCCCACAGCAGTATTGACTATGATGCAGCGTTAGAAAGCGCCCGGGTGATTGGCGAAAACGCTGGTTTAATTGCCGGGAGTTGGAGTCGTTCGTCTAGCACCCTGCGTTTTACCCCTGCTGAGTCCTTGGGAAAAGACAATTACACTGTAACCGTTACACTGGTTGATGAGCCACTGGCCAACTACCAAACTGGTGCAATTACCTTTAGCATCGATGATGGTTCTACCGGGCAACCAGCCGGCCCTGAACTCAGTGAGCTGGTCTACGATGGGGCCGAGCTTGCTGATGCCGGTGTTATTACCAACCCGTCAGCCATCAGTCTGGTAGCGAATGATCCCAATGGTATCGACCGAATTGAGCTGTGGATCGACGGTGAATTGTTCTCAACCGACAGCAATGGCACCACCAACTATGCCTTTACCTGGGATATTCAGGATTTTAGTGATGGTCTGCATACCATTACGTTTATTGCTTACGATACGTTGGGCAATAGCTCCGAGCAATCTCTCGACGTAGACATTCAATTGGCCGCACCGCCGGTGCCTGGCTTAACTTCTCCTTCCCGGGCATATGAAACCAATGAAACTACCCTGGAGGTTGCCGGTTATGCGCAGAAAGGCAGCATCGTGTATGTGTATAACAATGACAATGAAGTTGCTGGGCCCCTGACACTGGATAATAACGATAAGTTTTCCGCCACCATCAGCCTCACCGATGGCGCAAACAATATTCAGATCATGGCATCTAACCGAGGTGGTGATAGCAGTAAAACCGCTGCAGTTACAGTTACGCTGGATAGCTCTATTCCGGTAGCGCCAAGTGGGTTAATTGCCACCATTGGGCAATCTGGTTTGGTTCGATTGAATTGGAACCTGATTGAAAACAACAGTGTTAATCGTTATTACGTTTACCGCAGTGACAGTGAATTCGACAGTATTGCAACGGCAATCAACGTCGGTTCAACCAGTGGTCAGCAAAACAGCTTGAGTGATTATCCCGGTACCGATGATACCTATTACTATCGCGTGGTGGCAGAAAACTTTGCCGGAACTGTTGGGCTGCTGTCTAATCAGGTGAGCGCCAAGGTTGACTCTATGGGCCCGGTGGCTGAGGAAATTACTTATTCTTCCAGTAATGTGGTCGACGGAGTCTATGGGCCCGGGTTACTGGATATCACCCTGCGATTAAACGAACAGGCTGCGGCAGTACCGTTTTTATCTCTGTCACAGGAGTATCAGTCACCGGTGCCGGTACAGCTAACCAAAACAGGGGATTACCAATATACGGGTCAGGTAGAAATAACAGATGCTATGTCTAGCGGCACAGCCTATGCGGTGTTTTCTGCCACGGATGCGGCGGGGAATCGTGGTACCACCGTATTGGAAGGGCAGCAGATCGTCTTAGATCTCAGTGCCCCTCAAGTAACTCAACTAAGTATTACACCTGCCGATCCCATCAATAACGACAGCGGCTCTGTTAACGTAGAGGTTGCTTTTACCCTCGACAGTGAGTCAGTAGCAACCACTTTGAACTATCAGTTAAGTGGGGAAGGGCGAACCCTTCAACCAGTTAGCGTCGTATCTTCAGGCGACAATACCTGGGCAGCCAGTTTTGTGTTGCCCAATGATGCGGGCCTTGCCAGCGCGGAATCCCTTGGATTTACACTCAATACCACCGATGAACTGGGTAATACCAGTGGTGATATTGCCTTATCTGATCCGGTTCAGGTGTATCAGGGCGATCTGATCCCGTTAGCTATGCCAACAGAGTTTACTACCGAATCTGTCGCCGGCGGCAACGTGAATCTTAGCTGGACTGCAACCGCGGGAGCGGCGAGCTACGTAATTTACCGCTCGGAGGTAAATGGCACTGAACTCACCGAGCTGACTCGTGCAACGGCAACAACTTTTACCGATGCACCTGCTGACGATGGCGACTATTTGTATGCCGTTGCCTCAGTGCGAAATGCCAATGGTCAGGAGGCCATTAGCGGTTATACCACCCCATTGGCTGCTACGTCAGATAGCATCGCACCGGCAACCCCTACTGGGTTGGTCCTGTCGCTCATCAGCTCTGGCGTTCAGGCGCAGTGGGAAGTGAATCAGGAAATCGACCTGGACGAATATCGCTTATACCGCAGTGCCACTGATAGTCTGGATCTGCAAAGTGCAACGCCGGTTGCCACCAGCGATTTGCTCACCCAGGTAGTGGATAATCATCCTTCAACTCAAGAGCACTATTATTTGCTAACTGCCGTCGACGCGGTGGGTAATGAGTCGGCTGCTTCCAGCGCCGAATATCTGAATTTCTCCTTACTGCCGGTAGCCGATTTAACCTTTACTCAATCGGCCCTGAATAAGCCGGTGTTAAGCTGGCAATCCGGCAGTGACGCAGAGCAATTTAACGTTTATCTCATTCGCAACGATCAGGCGCTTAAATTAACCAGTACACCTACCACTGCGTTTAGCTACACCGATACAGGCTATGGCGGTGAAGCTCGTATACTGGCGGTTGCCGAAGTAGATGAAAACGCTGTGGAAGGCTTAATACGCAGCGTTACCCTGCCAGCCGTGGATATCGCATTAGATGATGCCGTGCTGAGCCGTGGCGTGTTTAACCATCTTGTATATACGGTTACTAACCGCGACAGCAACCCACTGGAAAATGCGAGTTTAGAAGTCGTGGTTGCCGGTCGTACTCATCGTTCCGCAGACTTTACCATTGAAGCTGGTGAATCCATGTCTGTGCCGGTAGTCGTAGGCGGCTATGATGACTTGCCAGGTGCTGATACCCTCTCCACCACGTTACAAACAGTAAGCAATAACGGCGAAACGGCGCAGATAATCCGCGAATACGATTATGAAAGTATCGACGATAGCCTGCTACTGGAACTGCGCACTGCTGACTTTACTCGCGGTGCAACTGGCGAAGTGCGCTTTAGCCTGCACAATACCGGAGAAGCGACGGTTGACTTGCTGGCATCCTCCCCGGTACCTGGTGCAGAAGCAGTGCAGATTATGCTCACCGATATCGACGGCAATGTGGTATCGGTTGAGTCTGTGGCGACCATTAGCGGCACGCTTATGCAAACACTGGCCAATGGCAGTCAGGTGATCCGCATTCCAGCAGGAGAAACCTTTGAGTCGGCTGCCATAGCCGTGAATGTACCCTTAGCGGCGCCAGATGAACTGGTTGTGCGGTTAAGTATTGATTCGGTTTATCATCAGTTGGATGCGCCGCTGCCATTGTCTATTGAAGGCCCAACCACCACTCGTGATGTTACGCTTACAGATGTGCCTTATATTGGCCAAATTACGACAATCACCCCGCTACAATCCAATGGCGAGCCGGTAACCATTACTGGCCAAGCAATCGATGTTGAAACCGATCAAACCATTGCTCTGGCCGCGTTAAACATTGTGATCACGGTAGACGGCTTTGAGCGGGTATATGAGGCGGTAACCAATCAACAGGGCGAATTTAAGCTGGAGTTTGAGCCCATGTCTGGTGAGTCGGGCCAGTATCAGGTAGCCGTACTTCACCCGGATATTAACGACAGGCCCATACACGGTACCTTTACCATAGGTAAGTTGTTTGCCACGCCGTCGGATATTACATTGTCTACCCCACGCAATGTGCAGCAGGATATGCCAATAACTCTGGCTGCTGCGGGTACCGATATGACCAATGTTCAATTGGTTTACCGCGCTTTGTCCCAGCCTTTGGGTACACTTCCGGATGGGATCACCATAAATCTACCTGAAGCAACGGATATTGCGGCAGACGACTCTTCGAGCCAGTCGGCGAGCCAAGTAATTACCTTTACCGCCGATGACAGTGCCGATGAAACCGGCGTGGTGATCATTGATGTTCTTAGCGACCAGGGCGGCAATGACGCGATCGAAACTATCCGAATAGCTTACAGCCTAAGCGATGCGTTGCCGAATTTTGCCTTTACGCCAGGCTATATCAACACAGGAGTACAAACCGGTAATAGCGTTACAGAAACCTTACAACTCAATAATAATGGTTTGGCAAGCTTTACCGACGTATCCTTCAGCCTTACCGACAACAGCGGCGAGCCGAAGCCCGACTGGGTGTTTATTTCCTCACCGGACAGTTACGACGAAATCGCGGTGGGCGATACGGTAGCAATAGCCATTACCGCAGCACCCAATGACGGCGTAACAGAAGGTGATTACGAGTTTTTACTCAATGTTGCCAGCAGCAATGCGGCTACGGTGATTTATCATGTATATGTTGCGGTAACCAGTTCCGGTGAAGGCAGTATGATCTTCACGGTATCCGATATCTACACCGGCACCGAAGATCCTTATGGCGAAATTATTCAGGGCCTGCAGGGAGCTTATTTCCGCCTGCAAAATGAACGCGTAACCTCCATTGAAGAAAGCGGTACCACCGATGAATCTGGAGCCGTTACCTTTAGTGATCTGCCAGCTGGCACCTACAAATATGTGGTAACAGCCGATAACCATCAAAGTGTTACCGGTCGCGTAAGCATAAAACCAGGTGTTACCAGCTCCATCAATGTGCATATGGATTATAACCTGGTTAGTATTGAATGGTTTGTGCAGGAAATTGCACTGCAAGACAAGTACGAAATTGTCCTCACCGCCGAGTATGAAACAGATGTACCCGCACCGGTTGTTATTATGACCCCAGAGTCCATCGAACTGCCGGATATGCAAAAAGGCGATGTGGAATACGGTGAGATAGTACTTACTAACTACGGCTTAATTACTGCCGAAGACATTGAGCTGAATGTACCGCAGGATAACGACTATAAAATTGAATTCCTCGATGGTATTCCTGAAACCCTGGAAGCCAAACAGCGGGTCACACTGGCCTACAAAATCACAGCGTTAAACGATATCACTACGGCTGAAGGAGATGACAGTGGTGGTGGTTGCTACACCAAAACAATCCCCATCGTTGTTGGCTATACCTATCATTGTGTTAACGGTGAATGGCGCAGTGCTGCCATATACGCTTACATGACCAAGATAGTGGGCAGTTGCTCTGGAGTACCACCTTCGTGGGGCGGTGGCGGAAGCTCCGGCGGTGGTGGCTCTGGCTCCAGCTACGGCACTGGCGGCTACGGCGGCGGTTATGGCGGTAGTTTTGGATACGGATATGGTGGCCCGGGCGGTTACTATACGCCAGCAGTGTATCCAGCGTCGTATCCTATCGACGATGGTAGCTGCACACCTGCGCCAGAGCGTGAAGAACCACTAATGTGTCCTGACCCTGATCAACAAATCAATGGCGGTAGCTGGGTTGATGGCGTAATGCGAGAATATCAGGATGAAGTAACCGATATGTGGGTAAAAGTTATCGGTGGTCGCTTAGAAGTAGTACGGCGTTTTTACAATAACCAATGGCACTGGCAACATGAACGCAACCGTTTACTGATTGCGGTTGATAGCGTAAGTGGAATTGTTAAGACCATCGAACGCGGCAATGTCATTTATGAGCAAGCGGTAACCGGTTCAGACGAGGTTTTCGAAAAAGATGAGTTCCGCATTATCAAAACCGCAGAAGGTTATCGCTGGCAATCACCACAAGGAGAGTGGGAGAGCTATGATACGCAAGGCAGGGTAACCAGTTATGGCGACCTATCAGGCATCATCAGTGAATATGGCTATGCCAGCACAACGGCAACTCGGCCGAAGGCGGTTTATGACCGGAATAGCAACCAAGTATTATGGTTGGAATACGATACCAACAATCAACTTACCAGCATAGAAGATGAGAGCGGCAGACTTGTCTCTTACACCTACAGCGGTGAGCATTTGGCGACGGTAACCAAGCCTGATGAAGGTGTTACCACTTACAGTTTTAACAGCAATGGCTTACTCACCAGTAAAACCGATGCTAACGGTAATAACACCACCATAAGTTACAACAACTACAATGAACCCATTTCCCTTTTAAAAAATGACGGCACGGGTAAATATTTCAGCTACGGCTACGATGAAAATACCAAAGAGCGCTATATACGGGTGGAAAGCACTTCTGGTCGCGTACGCGAAGTCTGGTATACCAGAGATCTTGAGGTGCAACGGGTGCTGTTAAATAACAGAACAATTCGTAACGAAGAGGAAGACGGCAGTACTGAGATTTCTACTGACGAAAAAGGCAACGTTACCCGAACCACAAAAAATCAATGGGATCAGCCTACACTTATTGTGTATCCGGATAATTCTCAGATTAAAATTGAATATGAACAACAGTTTAATAAGGTTAAGCGCATTACTAATCAGCGCGGCGTCGTTACTGAATTCACCTACGACGCGAATGGAAATTTATTAACCAAAATCGAAGCCGTTGGTCTGACCGAAGAACGCCAAACAAGCTTTAGCTTCGATCATAATAACCAACTCATCAGTATGACGACGCTTGCTGACGATAATACGGCGGCGGCGACCACTGCCTTTGAATATGATGAATACGGCAATGTAGTACTGGTAACCGATCCGGAAGGGCATACAACACAGTATCTCGACCATGATGCAATGGGCAATGCCACTCGCGTGATCGATGCCAAAGGCAACGAATGGACGCTGGAATTTGATGCAATGGGGCGTTTACTTTCTGTTACCGATCCGCTTTCTCACCAAACCACCTATGAATATGATGGCAACGGTAATCAAACGGCCATGGTCGATGCCCTTAGCGAACGCACTGAATACAGCTTTGATTTCAGAGACCAGATTACCCTGATTACCGACCCGCTGAGCAATACCCGGGCAATTGAATATAACAGTGATGGCCTGCCCACCCTATTAACCGACGAGTCAGGCAAAATAGTCGTTAATACCTATGATAGCGAAGAACGACTCCTGACGACTCAGGTAGGCAGTGAAGAAAATGGTTACACAACCAGCTATCAGTATGATGAAAGTCAGGATAGCTTTGCCTTATCCAGTATGCCGGTACAGATTGACTACCCTACTTATAGTGCACGTCTTTACTACGACAGAATGCAACGCGTGGTCACAACCACCGATATCTTAAGTGAAGAACAACTGGAATCAACCTATATAGAATATGATGAAGCCGGAAATCGCATCGCACTGATTGATAAGGCTAATCGCACAACCAGCTATTCTTATGACGGCCTTAATCGATTGATAGCCGAAACCGATGCAGACGGCAATATCACCCAGTACCAATATGATGACAGAAATAACCTGATAGCGTTAACCGATGCCAATGGCGGTATAACCCGGTTTAGTTACAACGGTAATAATCGGGTACTTACCGAAACTCGCCCAATGGGAGAAGTAACAACCTACACTTATGATGAAAACGGCAATACGCAAAGCAAAGTAGATGCAAAAGGCCAGCGTATTGAATTCCAGTATGATGCAGCCAACCGCATGGTAACTGAGCTGCGATATGCAAATACCGAATCTGACACCGCGGATGTTCGTATTGACTACACTTATGATGCTGAAGGCCGGTTAACCAGTTACGATGATTCAATTACCCAGGGCTCCTTTAGCTACGATGAGCTGGGTCGTAAAATCCTTGAAGTGATCAACTATGGTGAGTTTACCGCAAGCCATGGTTACAGCTTCTATGGCAATAGCAGCAAGGAAAGCTTTACTACCACAACCGGCGCACAATACGGTTATCAGTATGACAGCGCAAACCGCTTACAAGCGATTACTTTACCAAACGCCCAACGGGTAACCTATAACAGCTATACCTGGATGGCACCCGACAAGGTCACTTATCCCGGCGGGAATACCACTGAATACCTGTACGATCCGTTACTTCGAATCAGTGCTATCACCAGCACCGATTTTACCCAAAACGCGATAATGAATTATACCTACCAGTATGATGTGGTGGGCAACATTGAGCAAAAAGCAACGGAGCATGGAGTTTACAGCTACAGTTATGATGCACTTGATCGCCTGACTTCTGCGGTAAATCCAACATTAGAGGATGAAGCCTTCACCTATGATTCTCTGGGTAATCGCCTTACCTCGGCAGCTACCAATTCGACCTGGCAATATAACCTGAATAATCAACTACTGGGGTACGACAGCACCACCTTTAGTTACGATGAAAACGGCAGCCTTATCAACCAGGTAGAAAGCGGTGTATCACGAGAATATCAATACAGTATTAACGACCGGCTAACCAGCGTAATTGAAAATAATCAGCAATTAGCCAGTTACTATCACGACCCATTGGGCAGACGACTCTGGCAGCAAGTCAATGGTGTTAAAACGTATTTTCAATATGCAGACGAAGGGCTAATTGCAGAATTAGATGCACAAGGCAGCATCATCAAGTCTTACGGTTTTAAGCCAGACAGTATGTGGACAACCGCACCAATTTATCAGGAAATCAATAATGAATATTACTGGTATGTAAATGACCATTTAGGTACACCGCAAAAAGTGATTTCGAAAATAGGTGCAACAGTATGGGCTGCAGAGTCCAGTGCTTTTGGTAAAACGACGATTCAAACTCAGCAAATCACTAATAACCTTCGGTTCCCAGGGCAGTATTTTCATAGTGAGTCGGGGCTTAACTATAATTATCTTAGGGATTATAGTATCAATAGTGCTAGATATATTCAAAATGACCCCTTGGGACTGAAGGGGGGAATAAATTTATATCTATATGCAATACAAAATCCGGTTATTTATTTTGACCCATCAGGTGAAAGTGTTGCTCATGTGATATTGGGGTTACTTATTTTTGCTGAATTAGCTCATGCGATATTACCTTACTATCCGCCTATGAAACCGAATTTACCTGAAGGTAACGTACCCAATAGTATGCCGATTCCTGAGCTGAATTCATGTCCCATTAATGGTAGTCCTTATTACCCCGGTCAACCGATATTAACATCACCAACTAATTTACCACCTGATCCACTGAGAAGCAGGGACCCTGCGACTGGTCCAGAGGGACCGGTGCCACCAAATGATAGTCGTCCATGGAGAACCCTACCTCCGAGCAGTATTCCAATGAGGTCTAATGATCGACTAACACCTACATTTAACCAGAGCGCGGGAAATCGACTAACGCCTAATTTTAACAAGAGAGCGAGAAGATGATTTTTCAGTCATTTTTTAAAAATGGTAGCGGAGTTGTTAATAATAAAAGTTTTTTACTCATAAAAGTAAAGATGCTTAAACTTTCTTTAAGCTTCTTAGTTTTCTTAAGCAAAGCTTATGCATTAGAGGTTAATGCTTCCTTTAGGGTGGAAAATAACTCTCCTAGGAGTATAAGTTATGAATTTTCAATGCCCGTATTAGTGCAAGATGGAGAGTGGTTTGATTCTAAGTTTTCAATTGATGATAAGGTTGATGTTGATATTGATGTTTTAGGGAATGTATTTTTTGTTAAAACACTGAAAACTATAGCGCCATATTCTACCTATTTGATTAATTTGAATTGGTCGGTTGGCACTAGAAAATTAGATAAGGTTAAGGATGATAGTTTACAAAGTACTTATTTGCCGATGTACGAGGCTTCTAAAAAAGTGTATTTGTCCTCAATAGGATTATTAAAAAATTTAACCCTTGATAATAAGACAGAAACTGTGAAAGTAATTGCTAGTTGGATAACTCACAATATCCAACAGGCTAGTTATTCAGCAGATGTATTAGGAGCTGAATGGACCCTAAAAAACAAAAAAGGCGACTGCACTGAACAAGCGATGTTAATGGTCGCCATGGCCCGCGAAGCGGGGATGCCGGCAAGGGTTATGGGCGGTTATATCATGGAAAAAAGTGGTCGGGTATTCGCCAAAGACTACCACAATTGGGCCGAAGTCTATGTGGATGATCGCTGGATAATTGTCGATCCCTACTATCGGGTATTCGACGACGGTTATGACAAATATATTGCCATGCAAATTGTAGATTATGACGATCCAAATGCCGAAAACCGGCGCTTTTGGATTGAGGGTGCCGAAGGCGTAACGGTAATAATGCTGTAAGCACAACTATCAGTATCTTTAGCCGCTGAATGAGAGATCAGTTTGGTAGGACGGCTAAATTAAAGGGAACCAAAAATGAGACATTTCGTAAACGTAATAAAAGGAGCCATACTCACCCTATGGTTAGTGGTGTCTCATTCCGCGCTTGCCCAGGATTCCTTTTGCGCCTCCGTAAGAATTGAAATTGTACAGGAGCTGGCCTTTGAACGTCAGGGCTTTGATGCAGTTATGCGCATTAATAACTCGCTGGAAAATATCAGTGTCGATAACGTTGATATTGATGTGTACTTGCTCGACGAAAATGAAGAGCCTGTGTTGGCAAGCTCCGATCCAGACAATACTGACGCCCTGTTTTTTATCCGCCAGGATAGCCTCTCTGGTATCGACAGTACTGATGGAAGTGGCACCATTGAACCTGAAGCTTTTGCCGAAATTCACTGGTTAATTATCCCTTCAGCCGGGGCTTCAAACGGCAACCCAAACGGCACCATGTACTTTGCCGGAGCGAAGCTGCGTTACACCATTGAAGGCGAAGAAGTTGAGATGGAGGTCAGCCCCGATTTCATCTACGTAAAACCCCAACCCTTGCTGTCGTTAGATTATTTCTTGCCTGAAGATGTGTATGCCGATGATGCGTTTACCGCGGTTATAGAACCACCGGTGCCGTTTGATTTGGGCGTGCGTATTACCAACAATGGTCAGGGCACGGCTGGTAATGTGAGTATTGATTCTGCTCAGCCCAAAATTATCGATAACGAACTGGGCTTGTTAATCGACTTTAAAATTACCGGCAGCTCTCTTAATGATCAGGAAGTTACGCCAACCCTGCTTATCCCGTTCGGTGATTTGGCTGCCAGCGAAGTGACTACCGGCCGTTGGATAATGGAAACTACCCTGTCTGGTGAGTTTGTCGAATTCTCTGCAGAATATTCCCACTCTGACGATTTAGGCGGCGAGCTCACCTCGCTATTAGAAGGCGTAGAAACCCATCTACTGGTGCATAACGTGCTGGTAGACTTGCCCGGCCGGGATAGCGTGCGTGATTTTCTGGCCAAAGACGGCGATATCCTGCGGGTGTATGAATCTTCGGGGCTCGATACCACGGTCACCGACCAAAGTAGCGCGGCAACCATTACATTAACCGAGCAAAACTATGGCGATGTGGATTACGCCATAACAATGCCCCAAACCGATGGCTTTGCCTATGCGAAGTTTGTTGATCCCCACAGTGGCACAAAACAGGTAAACACCGTAATGCGCAATGATGGCAAAGTGATGCCATCACAAAACGTCTGGTTTTCTAAATCCCGCCGTGCAGACAATGGCTGGGATTATTATATGCATGTGTTTGATGTAAATACCTCAGGCGAATACACCCTGGCAATGGAAAATAAAGTTAACGAGCCAGTTGCCCCTGTATTGCAATTTATTACCGACAAAGCCATTGCGCCTCAAACCCAGGTGTCGTTTATTGTGGAAGCGAGTGACTTAAACGGCACTTTGCCAACGGTTACCGCGGCACCGTTGCCTGCGGGTGCAACCTTCTATATGGATGTAAATGGTGCTGGCGGGATCAGCACCTATATCTTTGACTGGACACCCGCGGCAGATCAACTGGGGGTATTCGAAATTACCTATACCGCCTCAGACGGCGAATTAACCACCAGTCGAACAGCCAGTATTATCGTGTGCGGTAGCAATGATTCCGATTGTGACGGCATGGATGATGACTGGGAGCTTGAGCAATTTGGTACCCTGGATAGAGACGGAACCGGCGACTTTGACAATGACGGAGTGATTGATCGTGTAGACGCGTACCCAACCGATCCTAACCGTTCTAAGAATGACGATGTGTTGCCTGGCTGGCGTTACCCCGGTGGCAATATGGCCGGTACTGGAGACGACTCCGAACATTACCTACAAACAGCCATGCCATTTGATTTTGCCTGGAGTTCAGCATTTGACGTTCAGCCTGTATACAGTGCAACGGGTGATGTAAACGGCGATGGGGAGTTAGAATTGGTGACCGTTGCGGCAAATCAAATGCACTTTTACCATGCCGATGGAAGCATGGCCTTTCCATCGCAACCACTGCCCGAAGATACGCAACAACGCGTTATCCTGGAAGATATTAACGGTGACGACAGTGTTGAAATTATCGTCGGCACGTCAAACTCATCAAACATGGCTGTTTATGTTTATCGGTATGACGGTACGTTACTGCATAGTCTGATTAGTAGCGGAGGTCCGGACTCAAGTGCCTGGGGCGTAAGCTATCTGGGAGATAACCGACTGGCTGTGGGTTATAACTCCATATCGTTAGGAATGCCACGAGGTATTGCGGTATGGGATCTAACTACTGATACCCAGCAATGGTATTACGCAATAGGACCATGCCTGGAAGACGTGTCTGTAGCAGACCCGAACAACAACGAGACTTATGATTTTGTGCTTAGTGTTAGTGCATGTAATACCGGTAATTCAGGTAGCGGCGTGTTGGGCGATGGAACGGTTACCGAAGACAGCGAACTTTACACTATCGTGATTAATGAAAATGGTTACGAGCAACTTACTCAAAGCATTATATCGGAAGGTAGCGGCAGTAAGGTAAAGCACAGCTTTGCAGACCTGAATAACGATGGTCATACCGAAATCATTGCGGCTATAACCTCCGGCGGTTCCGCCCAGGCAGCATCGCAACTAGTGGTATTGGATAGCAACGGTACGCAGTTATACACGGCTACGTTTAACGATGGTGCCAAGCTGGATTTCCTCATCGGCAACGTACGAGATAATGAAACAAAAGAAATTATTGCCTGGGATAGTCAGGCCGGTTCGTTATTTGTGTTTGATGCGGCACTCAATCTTATTGTAGAACAAACCGATATCGCGGTAACAAGCAGTCTGCAAGGTTTTGCACTTGCCGACACCAATGGGGATGGAAATAAAGAAATAATACTCAGTGATGGTCATCAGCTTATAGTTATTCAGGGCGACACTCTGGATGACGACTGGCGATATTCTCTGGGTAGCGACATTTTCGATATTCTTACGTCGGATTTAGGTAACAACGGATTAGCCGACATAGTGGTAACCAGCACTCTGGGGATTACCAGTATATTTAACACTCAGGCTAGTTCACCGCTAAACACAGACTATGACGCAGATGGTATTGTTGATCATCTGGATAATTGCCCGTTTAACAGCAACAGTGATCAATTCAATTCAGACAATGCCGGAGACGGCGGTAATGTTTGTGATGCAGATGACGACAATGATGGCGTACCAGACCTTAACGATGCTTATCCACTGATCCCTCTCAATGGATTAACCGACAGTGATGGCGATGGATCACCGGATGATTGTGATGATGAGTGTATCACCACAGGCATGCAGGCAGACACCGATGATGATAATGATGGCCTTACTGACGAAGAGGAAGTGACTTATCTGTTGGATCCGCTGTTAGCCGACTCAGACGGTGATGGTATCGCCGATGCCGATGAGCTTTTTAATGCGCTGGGTTGGTGGTTGGTAACGGTTGGCTACGATGGCTGCGGTGACATATCAGAAGAGATTGCGGTTTCGGTAACTGATAATGATGGCACTATCCAGTTTAATGCCGTGACGAAAAATAAACTGACGCCAGAGTGTTTGTTCACTGGACCTGAATACCAGGCTGTAACGACCTCTTTTGCAAGCAATTTAATCAGTGACCGGCAGTTTTTATCCTTCAGTGGAGACTATTTTAATACTGTACTCGACGATTTCATCCGAACCGATAGTGAAACGATAGAAGTTTCAGGGTTACATGAAAATGGGGCGATTGTCTTGGCACAATTTGTACGCTCTGATATCCCGCTAACTATAAAAAATGATCTAAACGGCGATGGTAAGTCAGACCTTTTATGGCGTGGCTATACCAAGGGCTGGAATTTCCTGTGGGAAATGAATGGTACTCAGACATCTGCAGTAACGCCAATCAACGTAGTACCGGGAACAGCGTGGGATATGGTTGGCCAGGGCGATTACGATGCTGACGGCAAATCGGATATTTTCTGGCGAAATAATGACACCGGGCAAAACTTTATTTACCT
>CATMRP010000098.1 GCA_950073835.1 uncultured Alteromonadaceae bacterium | reverse complement strand
GAACCGCCGTGGTACGGAACCGTATGCCCGGTGGTGTGAGAGGACGGCGGGAGCAATCCCGCCTCCTACTCGATCGCAAATATTTCAAGGTACCAGCCATAATTGCACACTCACTATACCGTTTTATGTAACCATTTTACTTTAGTTAAGCAAAAACAGAAGCTTATAACTTGGCGCAAAGATTGTATCGTGTTTATCGAATGTAAGAAAAAAGACGGGGTACAGTATGTCTGAGTCTGACCAAAACTATCGTACAAAATTGGTGAATGCGGAGCAGGTGCAGGTTGCATCAGTCTTTGATTCAAAGCTCAATGCTGATAAAGCTATCGAACAAGTAGTGCGTGGCACCGATGTGGAATCCCAGCAGGTAACGCTGATTGAACCTGGTGACAGCGACTTTAACCGCAAGCTGGAAGGTGATAGCAAGGCGCTGGGTAAAATGATGTGGTATTCGCACTTGTTACTTGGCGCAGCAGGGCTGGTGGTCGGGCTGATTACCGCCTATCTGCTGGTTAACATCGGACCGGCGCTCACTCAGCAAAATCCGCTGGCAACTTAGATAGCGGTTATTTCTCCGGGTATCTTTATCGGCCTGTTTGTGGCCGGCCTGTTGAGCTTGCGACCGGATCGCACGGAGATCATTGAGGTGGTCCGTAAAGCGATAAAGACAAAACACTATGCCGTAGTGGTAAACCTGAAAAGTGGCCAGTCGGTGTCCAAAGTACGTGATATGTTTAGCCGCCACAGCAGTCAGGTGGTGGAATCCATTCAGTAAACCCTCGGTAAACCCATTATACAGCGGCTAAAACACTCACAATATGTGAGTGTTTTGTCGTACCATAGCTATATCTATTGTTTTCTCACAGGCATGTTCATTATGGCTATTCATGAAATCACCCACCCCCTAATTCAACATAAAATTGGCCTGATGCGTGAAGCTTCCATCAGTAGCAAGGACTTTCGGGAGCTGGCAGGCGAGGTAGGCAACCTGTTAACCTACGAGGCCACACGCCACCTACCGGTTGAGCTGGTAGACATTAAAGGTTGGACCGGCGAAAGCCTAAAAGTCAAAAGCATCAAAGGCAAAAAAATTACTGTAGTGCCTATTCTCCGGGCCGGTTTGGGTATGCTCGACGGTGTGCTAAACCTTATACCCAATGCCAAGATTAGCGTGGTCGGGTTATACCGTGACGAGGAAACCCTGCAACCGGTAGCCTATTTTGACAAAGTGGTTAAAAACATCGATAAGCGCACCGCGCTAATCGTTGATCCCATGCTGGCCACCGGTGGTACGCTGATTGCCACTATCGACCTGTTGAAACAAAAAGGCTGTAAAAAAATAATGGGGCTGTTTCTGGTCGCAGCACCAGAAGGTATTGCGGCGGTAGAAGCTGCACACCCCGACGTTGATATTTACACCGCATCCATAGACGACCGGCTCAATGAAAAAGGCTATATTCTGCCCGGTCTGGGCGATGCCGGCGACAAAATATTCGGTACCCGCTAGGTTAATCTCCTGCCAGAGCCACACTGACACTTCCTTAATCGAAAGGTTAAACGATTTAGAACGCTTAACCTTTTGTTTTATGCTAAAATTATTTTTAACATTTTTTTAAACTTAATGAAATTAAGTGCGTCTTAAGATACATTAACAAGATTGCAGTAATGTGCTCGGTTGGGAATAGTTGATAACGTTATGAAAAAGCTTACTTTAAAAGATGTTGCTAAGCAGCTCGGTGTTTCTACAGCGACTATTTCAAATGCGTTTAATCGCCCGGATCAGTTATCAGCGAATAAGCGCACCGAGATCCTTGAGGCCTGTAAAGAGATTGGCTATACCGGCCCAAATCGCGCCGCTCAGATCCTACGTAAGGGCCAGTCAAACATTGTTGCCCTGGTATTGGCCGACAGCCTCGACTACATGGTAACCGACCCGGTTGCTAATACCTTTATCCAGGGCGTATCGCGAGTACTGCGTGAAAATCAGAAACACCTGCTTTTATATGCCGGTGATTCCGATTCGATTACCGATGTAGTGGATTTTGTTGATGGATTTATTTGTTACGGCGCGCCGCGTAATGGCGCCTTATCAACTCAGTTAAATCAGCAAAGTAAACCGGTCGTCACGGTAGACTTTAACCTCGAAGGTCGTCCGGCAATTAACATCGATAACGAAAAAGCCAGCTACGAAATTGCTAAAGCGGCTCTCAGACCTGGCGATCGCGCGGCGATTCTCGGACTGCGTCTGATTGATTCGCCCAGCACCTGCCGTATTTATGACAGCCCGCTGCTCGATGCCGAGTCATCCATTACCCATCGTCGTCTGGACGGGTATTGCCGTGCTTTAAAAGAAACGGGTATCGAAGTGGCAACCGACTGGATCTGGAACTTGCCGGAAAATGCCGGTATGTATGCTGTTCAGGCCGCCCGGGAAGTGTTACAAAGTTCGCCCCGACCCGATGTGATCCTGTGTATGAGTGACATTATTGCCCTTGAGTTATTGCAGTGTGCGCTCACCATGGGGATTGATATTCCGGGTGAACTTCGGATCACCGGCTTTGACGGTATTGAAGAAGCAGCCCGGACCCGCCCCTACATGGCAACGGTATGTCAGTCGAGTGTCGAGAAAGGAATGGAAGCCGCCAAGCTATTGCTGTCTGGCGACAATACTTCCATGTCGCTACCTTACGAAATTAAAGTGGGCGAAACCATCTGAGTTAACACCCGGCACCGGCCGGACTAACTGGTTTAATTCAATCTCCTGAATACAGTGCGCATGTGCCAGCAGGCTTAACAGTCAGGTGCTATTGGCTATAGCGTGCACAGACTATTCCAAATAGTGTTCTGGTCACTACAAGTCACAATAAAAAGCTGTTCAGAGACAGCAATCAGCGCTTCATATCATGTTAATTCACGACAACGCTAAAAACGTCAGGAATTTTTACACTTTTGTGAATAAATTGTTATTGATTAAAAATTAATCATTGAAAGTAAATTGATTTTAATTACTGGTCTGTTAAATGCTTGTAAATTTTGCCCACTTATGCCTTAAGCAGTCAGGACATTGCTGTATGGGTTTAACTTTACTCATGAAGGATTAATTATGAATAACAAACTAATAAAAAGTGTGATGTTAGGAGCAGTTGCCGCCCTGACTTCAATGCAATCATCAGCTCTGGTGATTGGTCATTTTGACAGCTCTCGCGAGTTATATGGTATGGATACCGGGTATATTTCTGGTGCTGCACAATGGTTAACCGATAACGGGCATACTTTAGTCTCTACCGATAATGCGGACGCGACTTTTCTTAGCTCGGTTGATGCTTTTTATACCGGATTGATAAGTTCGGTTTCCACAGCTGAAATATCGGCGATGCAGAATTTTGTCGATGTGGACGGCGGATTTTTGTTCATCCAGCAGGACTATGATGGTAGTGCGTGGCATACGGCATCGAGTCAAATTTTAGCGAATTGGGGGATCGGAAATTCAGCCGGTACCTACAGCAACGACAGTGGACACTATACCGTCGGTACGTCCGACTGGATAACACAGCCCAACCTGGTGACCGGCTTTACCGGCTCTGCGCACAGTTCGATAAACGTTATTCCACAGGATTTTGAAGTGCTCGCTTATGATGACATGGACCGGGCTATCATGGGAGTTTTTGATGCGGGTGCAGGTCGCTCAAGCGATGTATTTGTGGCAACAGATATTGATTTTTGGAGCAGCATAGGATGGGCAGATAATCGAAACCAAATGTTATGGGAAAACATCTGGACTGCAGCCGCTGTACAGATCGAGCCACCTACCGTAACCAATGCAAATGCTCCGGCTACGCTGGGACTTTTAGCCATGGCGCTTGGACTGGTTCATTATCGTAGGAAAAGCAAATAATCGTTTGCGAGTTAACAAGCGCTTTCGATTCGAGATTAATTTTGAGCGAGCCGATGCCCCTAAAGCATCGGCTTTATTGTGGGATAAAGTTAAGTAAACAGCCTTCGAAAAACGCTGCCAGCTGGTTTTGTTTATATAAATCTGTGGCAGTAGTCCCTTTTTCCAGCGGCGGGAAGGCGCCGTAACCCGCCAATAAGCAATGCCATGAAGTATTGCCAAAATGTGAGTCGAGCTGCTGACGCTGAATTTCCTGGCCCAGGTCGCCGCGGCGATACCAGACATTGAGCAAATGCAGTAAGGAATCAGACAGGTTTTCGTTATTTTGATTGGCCAGCCAGTATTCGCTGTCAGAGCGGGTATTCAGGCGATAGTGCGCCACGATATAGTCCCGCACCCGCTCGAATCGTTCGCTGATGAGCTGGTTATACGCACTGCGCTGTGTCTCAGAAAAGCCACCCTCATCAACGTGATCGAGAAAAATCTCTACGCTGGTTTGCACCAGATGCAGCGCTGTGGCTTCAAGAGGCTCAATAAACCCCTGTGACAAGCCAACGGCGAGGCAGTTTTTAGCCCAGTGGCGTTCTACCTGACCAACGTTCATGGTGAGTTTACGTAACGCTGCAGACTCTTCATCCACGCCTAAGTGGCGACACAATTCACTGGCGGCCTGTTCGTCACTGATAAAGTCACTGCTGTAGACATAGCCATTACCAGTGCGGTTAGTCAGCGGGATCTGCCATGCCCAGCCGGCCGATAGCGCCGTAGCGCGGGTTTCAACCGGGAGCTCGGTTTGTGCCGGAGTAGGGCAGACCACTGCTGAGTCGTTAAACAGGTTGTCTTTAAACGACTTAAAGTTAACCCCTAAGGTTTTTTGCAATAAGAGTGACTGAAAGCCGGTGCAATCGATAAAAAAGTCGCCCTCAACACGCTCGCCTTCTTTACTGTGTAGCGCGGCAATATCGCCGTTGGGATGACATTCTGCGTCGGTAATGTTCAGCGCTTTATGCACCACGCCCAGCCCCTGAGCATGGCGTTTTAGAAACTCGCCGACCAGGCCCGAGTCGAAATGGTAGCCGTACTCAATACGAAAAGGAAAATTCGGCGGGGTCACCGGGCTACGCTGATGTTTGGCCAGCCAGCCGTTAAACAAAAACTCATCAGGGCGGGTGAGAACATCTTGCCCCATACGCCGGTGAAAGCAGTTCACGTAAAAGGAACGTTCGCTAAAGGTGTCGAGCTGGCTGATAAACGGGTGTGAGTAAGCGGGGATGTTCGCCCCCGGACTCCACCCTTCAAAACGAATACTGACTTTATAGGTGGCATTACACGCGGGCATCCAATCCTGCTCAGCAATCCCCATGTCGCTGAAGAAGCGCTTTAAGGTGGGTGTAGAACCTTCACCAACGCCAATAATGCCAATATCCGGCGATTCTACCAGGGTGATGGTTACCGGCTGATTTAGCCAGCGCTTAGCCAGCAGGTTGGCGGTCATCCAGCCAGCCGTGCCTCCGCCGACAATAACAACTTGTAACGGTTTGGTACTCATGCGCTGGTATACCGCTCAATAAATTCGTCATGGCCTAGCAGCTTGGCGACCGGCTGCATTTTGGCTTGTTGAATTTGCTGCATGGCGCTGAGCAGGGTTTGATTATCCATGGCGTTTACGGCGGCGTGATAATCCCGGGGCGACAGACCTTGTCCCATCATCACCTGAACCCAGGAGGCATCACGGAAAATGTCATTCTGTTCATTGAATATTGCGGCGGTTTCCTTGAATGCCTCAATCTTTTGCGCCAGCCGCTCCGGGATAGTCATTTCGCGCATGGCTCGCCAGAACTTGCTGTCATCACGCTCATTGACATGATAATGCAAAATAATGAAGTCGCGGATGGTTTCAAACTCATCCTTTGACTCGGCGTTATACATATCAACCATGGCGGGTGAAATGCCCTGATTAGGAAACATTTTCATCAGCCGGATAATGCCTGACTGGATAAGGTGAATGCTGGTGGATTCCAAGGGCTCGAGGAAACCACTGGATAAGCCTATAGCCACTACATTTTTGCACCATTGCTGGTCGGTGCGCCCGGTATTAAAGCGGATAGTGCGAGGTTCGCCCAGCGCTTTAGTGTCGAGGTTACCGATCAGGGTCTCATTTGCCTGTTCATCTGTGGTAAATTGCGAGCTGTAAACAATGCCATTGCCGTTTCGGTGCGTCAACGGAATACGCCACTGCCAGCCGCAACTATGGGCGATGCTGCGAGTGTAGGGCAGAGTTTTATCAAAGCGTTCACTGGGCACGGCCTGGGCTGAGTCTGCGGGTAGCCAGTGACTCCAGTCTTCATAAGTTACGCCCAGGGTTTTGCGGATAAGCAGACCGCGTAAACCGGTGCAGTCGATAAATAAATCGCCTTCTACCTGCCGTCCATCAGTTAGCTGCAAGCCGGTGATAAAACCACTGTGGGTGTTTTGCTGAACATGCTCAATAATACCCTCAGTGCGTTTTACTCCGCCTTTTTCAGCGAAGCGGCGCAGAAACTGCCCGTACAGCGCTGAGTCAAAATGATAGGCGTAGGGCATGTCATAGAGCGGGTTTTGGGTATTAATTTTATTAAATTTGCCTTGTTGGCAGGCAAGATAGTTCAGGTCGAAATCCCAGAATGATTGATCTAGTCCGGCCTCTTTCGCTTTCAGCCAGTAGTGATGGAAACTACAAAAGCCCATGGTGGTGCCGGGTGCACCAAAGGTGTGGTAATAGCTTTCGCCGGGCTTTCGCCAGTTTTCAAACTTAATGGCCAGTTTAATAGTGCCCTGAGTTTCCCTCAGGAAGGCCTTTTCGTCGATCCCTAAAAAACGGTTAAAGGTTTGAATCGGCGGGATGGTCGCTTCGCCAACGCCCACAATACCAATTTGCTCTGACTCGACAAGTTCGATAGCGACACTTTTACCCAGCACTTTGTTGAGCAGTGCTGCGGTCATCCAGCCAGCGGTGCCGCCACCGGCAATGACTACTTTTTTTATTGCATCAGGCATGAATCATCCTCAGGGCATGTTTTCATCGGTTTGCTTTTGACTCTAGTGAATTTAAAGGGAAAAGCAAACCGGCTGTAACAAAAAAGCCCCACAAAATGCGGGGCTTTTGAAAAGCTAAAGCTTAGTAGAACGAGTAGTTGAAGTTCAGCATGTAAGAAGGACCAAACTCACGACGCAGGGTCACGATGCCGTTGTCGTCGATGGTTTCTTCTTTTTCATCTGTCAGGTTAGTGCCCTGCAGTGAAATACGCAGGCCTTCCAGGTACTCAATACCACTGCCTTCGAAGTCGTAACTGATTTGCGCATCAACCTGAGTGATCTTGTCACGGGTTGCTGTTTCAATCTTGTTAGAACCACCACGCTGGTAAGTAGCAAATTCAGAGCGGTCAGTCGCGGCTACCCGAATTTCTAAACCATCCATTTCGTAGTAAGCAGTCAGTGACAGAACCTGGTCAGACTGACCTGGAATTGGGTTTCCATTTTCCAGTTCTGCATCGATAATGGTTGCAGAGCCGGCAAAACCAAAGCCTTCCAGTGCACCAATAAAGTTACCCAGTGGAATATTGGCGGTTAGCTCGGTACCTTTTACTTCACCTTCCAGACCATCCTGGAAGTACTCAAAGTAACCAAAGTCCGGCGGCGTCGCTAAATCACCCGCATCGTAAGCCACGTTATCCGGACCATACAGACCAGTGGTCTGGATAATACGATCATGGAAGCCAGGGATAAAGTAGTTGGCGCCATTGTTGGTTGAATCGTTGGTAAAGTCGATTATCTCACGGGCGTCGTCTGTCCAGTTAACCAGGTCTTTGTAGAAGAACGTTAAGGCTACATAACCTTCGTTGTCGAAGTACTTCTCGAAAGACAAGTCGAAGTTATTAGCTTCAAGTGGACGTAACGTTGGGTTGCCTCGGAATTTGCTCCATGGTGAACCGTATTCATCTACATCTGCCTGGCTGTTTGGAATGGTAATTAAGTCAACGTTCTGGTCGAACTTAACAAAACCTGATGCCTTCATCTGATCGATACGGGCACGGCTGATGGTTTTGTTGGCCGCGACACGAATGAACTGGTTGTCGTCAACTTCAATGCTTACGTTCAGGCTTGGCAGGAAATGGCTGTACTCATCGCCTTCACTTAAGATGCAGTCTGCATCCACCTGGCCGTCATCATTGTCATCACAGACGGCGAAGTTTGAGCCGACAATGCCTAAGTAACCTGTAGAAGACTGCGTCGTATCCACATACTGCGCACCAAAGTTACCGATAACCGGGAAGCCATTGATTTCGGTTTCAAAATCAAACTTGGCGTAAATCGTAACGACTTCTTCATCGACAGTGTAGGTATCACCTAAACGATCCGGTTCAAGTAAACCTGCATCATTCAGCGTATATTCGCCGTCGTTGTAGGGAGCGAAACCGTCATAAGCGACTACCTGACCAAGACCAGCCCAGCTCAGATCGGCCAGTCCGTTATACAGATACTCTGAAGGAATGGCTTCTGAATAAGGATAGGATGAAGCGGTCGCAAAGAAACCTTTATTGTCTTTCATCTTGTAGCGATCGCTGTAGTTAACTCCATACTTGATTTTGTTAACAATGCCCCACTCTACATAGCCTTCTGCTTCAACACGTACGGTAGTCAGTTCTTCTTCAAAGTCTGCGTAGTTTAAGAAACCATCCTGAGCATTTAAATAACTGAATGGAATGGGGTTGCCATCCTTGTCGGTAAATACTGTGTTTACGTCAGTGGCAAACTGATCGGCAATGTTCGCCATACCGCCACCCCATTGTTGGGGGCCGGTAAGTTGTAACAGAGCAGGATCAGAGAAGGCTTCAAGGCCCGTGCTGCCAGTGAAGAATACCCCGTCAGCGCTCATTTGGAACTGGCGGGTGCCGAAGGTATCGATGGCACCGTTACGGGCTAAACCGGCGTATGATTCACCGCGCAGGTCGCGCTTTTCTGACTGGCTGTTTGCCGCGTCAACCATTATCGACCAGTTATCGTCAATGTTGTATTTAACATTCAGGCCAAGGGTTTGTAGTTCGCCGTCTTTTTGTGCCGGGTCAGTACGCAGAACCGGGTTTACGCTAGCCTGAGTACCAGAAACATTAATACCTGAGCCTGACAGTGATCCTTCTGCAGCATTGAAAGGTTCGATGAAACCACGAATAACGCCTGAATCTGAGTAATCGATACTCAGGGCATCTACGACGATGTCGAGATTATCGGTAGGACGCCATTGCAGTACAGCTGAAATAGTGTCACGGTCCAGCTCACGGCTGATGGCCTGTGTATCCAGACCAGACGGAGTAATTTGGCCAGCGTCATTGGCGCTGTATCCCCAAACACCGTATTTACGTTCATTACGTGGTGATTCCGTAGTGGCAAGCGCTACAGCGATACCTACGGTGTCGTCAGCAAATTTTTCAACAAATGATAATGCCAGACGCTTACCTGTGTTGTCGAATTCCGGGTTATCGGAATCGTTGCCGCCCATTTCGTATACGCCGGTTAATGTCAGGGTTTCCTGAGCAGCAAGCGGACGCACGGTTTGCAGGTCAACCGTACCACCAATACCCTGTACCATCAGGTCGGCTTCAGTGGTTTTATAAATGGTTGCACCGGTCATGATTTCAGAAGGGTACAGGTCGTATTCAACGCCGCGGTTGTCACCAATACCGATTAGCTCACGGCCATTTAAGGATGTACCGGTAAAATCTTCTTTAAAACCACGAACAGAGATACCCGAAGTCCGACCGCCAACACGCTCACCGGCCAGACCTGGCAGACGTGCCAGTGATTCAGCGATTGATGAGTCTGGTAATTTACCGATGTCTTCAGCAGAAATGGCTTCAACAATCGACGTGTTATCCATCTTGATGGCCTGAGCACGCATCAGTGAGCCGCGAATACCTTTTACTGCAATTACTTCAACATCAGGCTCACTGGCGCCGTTATTTTCTTGTGATAACGCGTGGCCCGAATACATTGCTGAGGTCACAGCCAGTGACAACAACGCTGGTTTAAAAATGTGTTTAGTCTTCATGTTTAGTGCCCTAACTAAAGTTTGAACGGTGCAATCTTGTTACATCGATGTTAACAATAGTTAAAATGCTGTCAGACGTCAAGTAGTTTTCTTAATCAATTAAGTAAAATAATTTAACTTTGTTTACTGTGGTTTAGTGGTAAATCGTGTAGGTGGTTTATCCGGTTGGCTTTTTTCGATTAAGTATGATTATTAAAAATGAGTGAATAGCGAATATTTTTTACATTTATGAATATGCATAAATAACACTGATGCCTAACTAAAGGTAGAACAAAAAACACAAAAGTATAAATTTACGCACCGATTTTTTCTTGCCCCTGTAAACTGAAGTGACCATGTTGCCAGGCGCAGCAAAATAGCCGCAAACCAACATTGAAAGCCTTGAATTAACTGGGCAATCAGAGCGGGGTTTGGTAGCTTAATAATTTGTTGCAGGCGACATCCAGTCAGGCATTAAAGGCCAGGGAGTTTGAACAGTGAAATTATTCGGTGGGTTAGTTTTCTTTATCGTTATCGCGATTGTTGTATTTGGTTGGCTAAGTAGTGGATCGGGCTCAGACGCCTCGGTGGGTGAAATGCCACAAACTGCCTTCAGTGCTGAACCTGTTAAGGCCGTTAAGCGGCACTACCAACCGGTGTCAGAGCGTCACTTTAAAAAGCCACAAGTAGAGCCTGTTATGCTACCGGGCATAGGCCGTACCGATGTGTCTTGGGGTTCTGTGGGGAACGATCCGGCGGGAAATATTTATGTGGGTCTGGCGGAGTCTTACGGTGATCCCAGAAGTGCCTATCTGGTGAAGGTGAATGCAAGTGGTCAGGCTGCAGTGATGGGGGATGTGGTCAGTGAACTCAAGCGCCAAGGTAATGGACCGGCGAGCCAGAGTCAGGGCAAAATTCATAGTCAGATTGTCGCTGCTAATGATGGCTATCTTTACTTTTCCAGTTTTGATGAAGCCGGTGAGACAGATGTTCGATTACCTGATTATGGTGGTCATCTGTGGCGGTTAAACACCCAATCCGGACAATGGGAGCATTTGCTAGCCACCCCGGAAGCGTTAATCGCGGTTAACACCGATGGCCGCTATGTATATGCGCTGGGTTACTGGGGGCATGTGCTGTATCAGTACGACACGCAATCGGCAAAGGTAAATAAAATCGAAGTGGGTTCGGTGCCTGGTCATGTGTCACGCCAGTTTCTGGTTGATGGTAAAGGCCATGTTTACGTGCCCAAAGTATCGCAAAGTGGCATTAACGAAGAACCTTCGGCGGTGCTGGTTGAATTTGATCAAAACCTCAATCCGGTGACTGAGTATCCGTTACCCGATTATCAAGGCCAGGACATGACACGTTACCGGGGCATTATAGGTTATACCAATATGCGCAACGGTGATGTGTATTTTACACTGGGACAGGGTTATCTGCTGCAGGTGCAGGTCGATAAATCAGGTGCTGAAAAGCTGATAAATCACGGTTTGTTTAACCCGGCCGGTGAGGCCAATATTCCTAGTTTGTTCACGGTAGATGGTGAACAGTTTGTCATGGGGGTCAGTCGTCGTTCAGGGGCGGATCCTGAGTGGTTAATTTACGAGAAAATATCCGGGGCGACGGTTAATTATGCAATGCCGGAGCTGAATGATTTTCTGTTTTTCGGTACGGAGGCCAAAGATGCAGCGGGTAATTTTTACCTGGTAGGGCGGGATACCAAGACCGGGAAACCTAAAGTCGTTAAATTAACATTTCCGGAATAAAAGAGCGCCCGAATAAGGGCGCTGTTTCAAATGTCATGTCGCACTGTTATTACTAGCGCTTTTTGACTGAGCCTTTACAAAGCTGATCGCCATAATAATTATTGGCATAATTACAGTTTGTTTCTGCCTCGAGTTTTTCAGCCGCGATACGTTGTTTGATTTGATTGATTAGTTTACTCATGTGTCTGACTCCTTGTTGGTTATAGACACTATATGAGTAAAATAAAGTCTAATATATCTATTAATAGTGATTAATCTGATAGCTTTTCTGAATCATTTTTGTTGAAGTACATATCAGTGTATTCGTGAGACGCTTTTTCTTTGTCTGTGAAGGGATACAAGCTGAAACCGGTCACTGCTCTTTTTGTGTTCACATCGAAATGAATAAATGCATCGCTGGCGGCATTCTGGTTATCCCAACGGATCACAAACGTGTGATCAGCAAATGCTTCCAGGCTGCCGGTTAAGGTGGTCATTTTTTCCGATTGGATCCGCAACTGACCGTTTACCATGGCAATGGTCAGTTGCCCGAACCACTGATCCGAGAATTGCCCGGCATAGGCAAGTGGATCCAGAATGACTTCACCTGTTCCTTCAGGCACAGCATGGTTGGCCAGGTAAAGGGCTTCGCGCTCGGCCTGATAGTCTTTTAAGGTTTGAACCCAGTCGGTTTTTTCCTGCGGTGCAATGTAAGCTTTGAGAATGTGCTGCATTACGGCACTGCGGGCTCCATAGTTTGAACCGTTGTTTAGCAGCACAACGCCCAGTTCCAGGTCGGGTACCAGAGCTACGTAGGCCTGATAACCTGATAAAGTACCGGTATGTGATACCACTTTATGGCCGTACACATTGGATAACCGCCAGCCAAGTCCGTAGGATTTGAGGCTGGTGTTGTCCCACTCTTCATCAGTGCTGGATACCGACAGCACCATATGGGCTTTTTGCATATAGGCAATCTGACCAGGAGTAAGCAGAGTCTCGCCGTCGGCTGTCTGGCCATCATTCAACCACATTGCTACCCATTTGAGCATTTCCTCTGCGTTACATACAATGCCTCCTGCTGCTGCTGACACCAGCTCAGTGCCGTTAATGGCGTTACGAGGGATAGCGTATAAACCACGCTTATCATTGTGACCGTAACTCATGGCGGCATTTTGCAGGGCAGCGTCACTCAGATCGCCAGCAAAGCATTGCATATCCAATGGCACAAAGATTTTTTCTTCTATCACCGAGGCATAAGGTTTACCGTATAGCTTAGCAACAATTTCACCGGCTGTGATAAACATCAGGTTGCTATAGGCATATTCGCTTCGGAAGCTACTGACCGGCGTCAGGTAGCGCAGGTTATGAATAATCTCTTCACGGCTGAAGCCGCTGGGCTCCGGCCACAACATGCTGTCGCCGGCACCGCTGGCGAGTCCGGAACGGTGGGTTAACAGGTCCAGCAAGGTGAACTCCCGGGTTACCCAGGGATCCTGCATTTGAAACGCCGGCAGAATGTCGGTGACTTTGGTTTGCCAGCTCAGAGAGAATTCATCGATTGCCATAGCCAGTGCTGCCGCCGTAAAGGCTTTGGATGTTGAGGCCAAACGAAAATAAGTACTTTGGGTAACCGGTAAGTGTTCGGCCAGATTGCGCTGCCCTATACCGTTAAGGTAAACGGTCTCGCCGCGATGAATGATGGCAACTCCCATACCCGGAGTGTAAAACTCAGCTAATGCTTGCTCTATAACCGCAGTGGTGGTTTGAGGCGGAGCCGTGGCTTTGTCAGGCGTGGCTGAGCAGGCGGTAGTGGTGAATAACACCAGGCCAGCGAAAAGTTGGGTAGCGCGAATGGCAAACATATTGATTCCCTGCAAATTGAATAATTTGGAATAATTTATTCAATTTGCAGGCTCGCGCGACGAATGTCAATGGCATCTTATTTTTCGCTGATTTTGGCCGGGTCCCACACCAGCGCTTTGAAATGTTTACGGCACATGGATTCGTAACGGTCATTGCCACCGATTTCTACCTGTGCGCCACTGGTAACCGCCACACCGTTTTCGTCGATTCGTACCACAAAGTTTGCTTTGCGGCCGCAATGACAAACGGTTTTGAGTTCAAAAAGCTTATCTGCCCAGGCCAGCAGATAGTGACTACCGGTGAAGGTCTCGCCTAAAAAGTCGGTGCGCAGGCCATAAGCGAGAACCGGAATATCCAGTTCATCCACCACTTCAATAAGTTGCGATACCTGTGCTTTGGTTAAGAACTGCGCCTCATCGATAAACACACAATCAACATAGTGTTCGCTGTGTAGTTTACCAATGATGCTGAGCAGATCATCGTCTTCGCTGTATAGCTTTGCGTCGGCTTCCAGACCAATGCGGGAAGCTACCTTACCGCTGCCGAAACGATTATCCAGCGCAAAGGTGAAAATAACCGGGTTCATACCCCGTTCGCGATAGTTGTATGCCGATTGCAGCAATGAAGTTGATTTCCCGGCATTCATCGCCGAGTAATAAAAATATAGTTGCGCCATAACTTGTTCTACTTATTATCCTGCCAGCTAGTGTACCATTCCTGCAGGGCTTTTTTCTCTAGTGGACGGGCAAATAAATAACCTTGCAGGCAGTCTACGCCGAGCAGCCTTAGCAGGCTGGCCTGTTCTTCTGTTTCTACGCCTTCAGCCACGGTTTTACAGCCGAGCGCTTTGGCCATTAACACGGTTGCTTTCACGATGGCGTCACTGCTGACAGCCAATTGTTGCACAAAGGCCCGGTCTATTTTCAGCAAATCAAAGTCGAGTGACTGAAGTAAATTGAGCGAGGAAAAACCGGTACCAAAATCATCGATAGCCACTTTCACTCGCCGTGCTTTCAGCGCACTGATATTGGCGGTGAGTACTGCCATATCGTCGGCAAAGATAGACTCGGTGACTTCCAGATGCAGACGCTGCGGCGCAAGACCTGAACTGGTCAGTGCCCGGTCGACACAGGCGACAAAATCTTCACTGACCAGTTGCAATACCGAGACGTTAACCGAGACGCCAAAGGATTCATTGTCCCATTGAGCGGCATCAATACAGGCCCGGTGTAATACCCAGGCACCAATATCGTGGATCGTGCCGCTTTTTTCAGCCAGCGGGATGAATTCAGCGGGACTTATCCAGGTGTCGTTAAACTGCCAGCGCAGGAGCGCCTCAATTGCCCATAAGCGGTTAGATGAGGCGTCGATAATAGGTTGATACACCACCTGCAGTTGCTTTTTCTCGATAGCGTGACGTAATCCTTCGCGGAGTTGCTGCTCGTGGTGCATCTTGTCGTACAGCGCTTCGGTGTAAATACCTACCAGACCCGGGGAAGTGTGCTTGTAGTGGTACATGGTCAGATCGGCCAACTGCACCAGAGTAGAAGCCGAATGACTATGCTGCGGATAAAGGGCTATGCCGATGGTGGCGTCGAGCGCGACCGGACTGCTAGCAATAGGGTTAAGCGTGGTCAGACTGCTTTTAATAGCCTGGGCAATGGCGATAGCGGTATCGCCATCAGCATGGGGTAAAATAATAATAAACTCATCGCCGCCCCAGCGACCAATACAGTTACTTTCACAATAATCGCTTAGTTTGGCGGCGACTTTGGATAACACCACATCGCCGGCCTGGTGTCCCAAACTGTCATTGATTTGTTTAAAGCCGTCGAGATCGATAAATAACACGGCCATGGAAGACTTACCCTGGCTGGCGCGTTCCAAAATAGCGTGAAAGTTTTGCATAAAGCCAATGCGGTTCATCAGGTTAGTAAGCGGATCGCGGTTAGAAATATCCTGCAACTCTTTGGTGCGCCGGTTTACTTCAGATTCCAGAGTGCTGTTGGCATGGTCGAGTTTCTGGTTGGAGTCGAGCAGCGCCTGATTGACTCTTCTGACTTCATTACGCTCCTGACGCATTAGCGTAACTAACTCTTCGTTTTCATGCTTGATGGCTATGGCCTGTTTAGTGAAGTCATTCGCCTTCACCGCCGCACTGCACATGGCAACCCAAAACAGTGTGCCTAACCCACCAAGCAGGGTGAATTGCTCGTCACTGTCGAACAGCGCACGCACCGAGAATGGCAGTAGCAGTAAGGTTGTATAAAGTAACACCAGCGGTAAATGCGAGGCCAGGGTAGTTGCTGCACCGCCCGCCATAGCGGCAACAATGACCATGGTGGTGGACAGTTCGATTAACGACATGCTTTCGTACAGGCTGACACAGAAAAATGCCAATATCAGTGCCGATAATGAAGAGCCAAGAATAAATCTCAGCAGTGGCCAGCGTGGCGGGTAGTTGCTGTTACGCAGGCGCAGATACCAGTAGGCACCGTCAAACGTGCGCAGCAATGACAGAAACATCATGCCAGCCCATAGCGAAAACTTGTAGGAAGCTATCTCAGGGTTGGCGAAGCCGAAGGTAATGGCACTGATACTCAGGATGGTCATCACCAGCCCGGTAAAAACATTGGCGTACAATAGTTCGACAACTTCTCTGGTAGTCGTAATACTCGCTGATGAAGGCGGTGACTTGATCATGCTGCGCTTTAATACTCAGTGTGCGGGCTATTCAGGGCCGTCTCCCGGAATGTTCAGACGCGTTCCCCGCAATTTATAAATGCTGTTTGTTTTATAGTGTTGAGTTTAAGCAAAAGCAATGCAAGTTTATTTGAAAGATATGCGGAAAATCGTGTTAATAAAAACAACAAAGCCGGGCACAAGGCCCGGCTTTGGATTAAATGAACGACCTGACTCAGGCAGCGTCTTTAGTTTCCTGACTGGGCGCTTCGGCTGAAATCAGCTCCAGATCAAAGGTAAACTCATCAACACGTACTGCCAGTTTACGTTTCTCGTTGTAGTCGTGCAGATCCCGGGCTTCTTCAGCTGTAACCACACCGCGTTCCTGAAGTTTATTAAGCGCATTCTCAAAAGACAGGAATGGCACCACAGGCTCTTTGCGCAGCGCTTTTTGCACTTTGCCCAGCAACGGCAGCACTTTGTGCTTGGC
>CATMRP010000097.1 GCA_950073835.1 uncultured Alteromonadaceae bacterium | reverse complement strand
TTTCACCTCCAAGTCATCGACTCACCACCACAATGAATCGAACAGTGCTTTCGCACTACGCGCCATGCCCGGCGCACGACAAAAAAAAAGCCCGGCTAAGCCGGGCTGTTTAACGTTTAAGTGGTTATGGGCGCAGAGCGCGCTCACCCCGGGCCAGGCCACACACACCGGTGCGGGATGACTCGATAATCTCTGTGCACTGCGCCATGGTTGTAGCGAAGGCATCCAGTTTATCGGTGGTACCGGTCACTTCCATGGTGTAGTTGTTCAGCGATACATCAAGAATATTCGCCCGGAAAATATCGGCGTTGCGCTTTACCTCTGCACGAATGGCTTCGTTACGGGTTGCTACTTTAATCAGCATCATTTCCCGTTCAATGTGCGCATTCTCCGACAGGTCGATCACCTTGAGTACGTCCACCAGCTTGTTCACCTGCTTGGTAATTTGCTCAATTACCTTGTTATCGCCGTGGGTAATAATTGTCAGACGAGACAGGCTCGGATCTTCAGTTGGCGCTACACATAAAGAGTCTACGTTGTAACCGCGCTGAGAAAACACCCCAACAATTCTCGACAGTGCACCTGGCGCGTTTTCCATTAATACTGAAATAATTCTCTTCATCAGGTTCTCTCCGTCTTGCTCAAGCGCATGTCATCCATCGCGCCGTACTTAATTTGCATAGGGTATACGTGTTCATTCTGATCGACTGCGATATCCATAAAGACCAGACGGTCAGTAATGCTAAAGCACTTCTCCATTGCTGCGTCTAACTCAGACAGCGAATCAACTTTAATACCCACGTGACCATAAGCCTCGGCCAGTTTGACGAAGTCGGGCATGGAATCCATATACGAATGGGAATGACGCCCTTTGTAAATCATATCCTGCCACTGACGAACCATCCCCAGAGCACGGTTATTCAGTGAAATAATCTTAATCGGCAGGTTGTATTGCAAACAGGTAGACAGTTCCTGAATGTTCATCTGGATACTACCGTCACCGGTTACCACCACAGATGTGGCATCCGGGTGGGCAAACTGTACCCCCATAGCGGCAGGTAAGCCAAAGCCCATAGTGCCCAGGCCACCGGAGTTAATCCAACGACGCGGCTTATCATACGGGTAGTAAAGTGCAGCAAACATCTGATGCTGACCAACGTCAGAGCTAACGTACGCTTCGCCATTGGTGTGCTTGTACAGTGACTCAATAACCTTCTGTGGTTTGATCACCGACTCACCTTGTTCGAAGTTAAGGCACTTGCGGCTCCGCCACTGAGTGATTTGCTCCCACCAGTCAGCCAGTTTAGCTTGCTGCTCCGGCAGTTCTTCAGGGGTTAACAGGTTTAAAATCTGTTCCAGTACGGTTTCCACCGAGCCAACTACCGGAATATGAGCATTCACCGTTTTAGAAATCGACGCCGGATCAATATCCACATGAATAATATCTGCATGGGGGCAGAACTTTTCGACATTATTGGTAACACGGTCATCAAAACGGGCCCCCAGCGCTAAAATGCAATCTGAGTTGTGCATGGTTTTGTTGGCCTCAAGCGTACCGTGCATGCCCAGCATGCCGACAAACTGCTCGTGAGTGCCGGGGAACGCCCCAAGCCCCATCAGCGTGCAGGTAACCGGCGCTTTTAGTAACTCAGCCAGTTGTGTTACCAGGCCAGAAGCTTCAGCCGTAATAGCACCGCCGCCCACATACAATACCGGACGTTCTGCTTGTTTCAGTGAAGCTACGGCTTTTTTCACCTGCTTCATATGGCCGCGTACGGTTGGATTATAAGATCGCATAGAAACATCGGTTGGGAAAACATACGGATGCTCTTCCATAACGTTTACGATATCTTTTGGTAAATCAACCACTACCGGGCCTGGTCGGCCAGTATTAGCAATATAATAAGCCTTAGCGATAGCATCAGGAATATCTTCAGCGCGCTTTACCAGAAAGCTGTGCTTCACTACCGGGCGCGAGCACCCCACCATATCGGTTTCCTGGAAGGCATCTTCGCCAATGAGGTTCGACGGTACCTGACCAGATAACACGACCATTGGAATGGAATCCATATAGGCAGTCGCTATACCTGTAAGGGTATTGGTTGCACCAGGGCCTGAGGTGACGAGGACGGTACCGGTTTTACCTGTCGAACGCGCATAACCATCTGCCATATGGGCAGCTGCCTGTTCATGACGCACGAGGACATGTTTGACATCATCCTGAGCAAATAATGCATCATAAATGTCAAGAACGGCACCACCCGGGTAACCGAATACATGTGTAACTCCTACATCTTTTAGCGCTTCCACCACCATGGCGGCGCCCGACATCATCTTCACGGTGTTATCTCCTGTTGGATCATTAATTCAAACTAATCATTTAAGTAATTCAACGAATTAGTTAAAGCAAACTGCTTGGCTGACAACCACTGCAAGTCGTCTGTAAATTGACCTTGGCTGACGTGTACGCGGACTATATCGAAGGCACCGGGAAGATCAAACAACTTTTTTCACAAAAGTGAGATACATATCCCATATAGTGAATATAATAGGATAAATATCCTATTTTTAACTCTTTACACCACAAAAAACGAAATTTTTATATTTACATGATTTTAACAGTGACATGTATTAAAATTGCCCTGTAGCGCTTAATAAATAACGCTTTGCCAATTAATTACAGCGAAAAAACCAATTTAATTTACCACATCATATTAGGATAAACATTTCGTTTATCTTCTTCGGTCCTTTACAGCCGTTTTCTGCATGTCACCTGTTATCGGCTCTTAAGAGCGCTGCAGGGCTGGGTGTCCGCTCCCTCTGCACATTCCGGTGCCCGGTAAATTACGGCTTCAGTGTAACGGGTTTGTGTACACAAAACGAACCCATCATCGATTAACTTTTAGCGTCCGCAGGTGTCCGCCCCCGGACACTTAAAGTGTCCGGCATTAATAAAACGGACACTCATAGCCAGTAAAAAACCTATAAAACAATAGGTTAAAAAATGGCACGCATCTGGTATCTGTGCTGGTAACCGTTCGAGGAGGAACATCCTATGTTACTAATTCATTTTCTTGCCGTACCCGCAATGATACTGATTACAGCAGCATGCATTACCCTGTTGGAATCAATGAACCTTGGTGGCCTTAAATGATCAAGGACACCAGCGCCCAGGACTCTGTCGTTGTGCCCCAACGACGCAACAACATAAAACGACTGCTACTTATCACCCTGGTACTGGTTGCCGTTGCTCTGTCTGCTCACGCCATTCTTAACACAGAGTCGGCAGCGAAATCCGTGGATCGGGCCAGCGTGCAAATTGCTACGGTAGAACGCGGCGACTTGGTGCGTGATATTGCTGCTACCGGTCGCATTGTGGCCGCTAATGCCCCTCAGGTGTACAGCCCCGAAGAAGGGCTGGTAACACTGCTGGTAAGGGCCGGTGATACCGTAAGCAAAGGTCAGCAAATAGCCCGCGTAGACAGCCCGCAACTGCAAAACCAGTTGCAGCAGGAACGCTCTGAACTGGCACGGCTGGAAGGTGAACTGGCGCGCAAATCGCTGGATGCCCGCCGCCAGACTCTGCAGCTGAATAAGCAACTGGACTTAGCCAAAGTCGAGCTTAAAGCCGCCGAGCGCGAAAGCCGTCGCGCCAATAAATCGATTAAAACCAATATCATCAGCCAGATTGACTATGAGAAAGCGGAAGATGAACTGGCCCGCGCAAAACTCACCGTTACCCACGCTGAACAGGAAGTTGCGCTGGCCAAGGATACACTGGCCTTTGAAGTACAGGCTGCCGAAAACACCCTTGCCAGACAACAACTGGTTGTTGATGAGCTACAACGTAAAGTCGGTAACCTGACTATAGAGGCAAGCGTTGAAGGGGTAGTAGGTAACTTGTTTGTTACCGGACGCTCATTGGTAACCGCCAATCAACCGCTGATGACGCTGGTTGACCTCACCGCTTATGAAGCAGAAATAAACGTCGCCGAAAGTTTTGCTAATGAGCTGGGGCTGGGAATGGATGTTGAGCTGAAAATTGGTCGTCAGACCGTGATGGGTAAACTGTCTGCTATTTCACCGGAAGTGGCCGAGCGGGAAGTGACCACCCGGGTGCGCTTTGATCAAAGCAGCCTCAACCAGATTCGTCAGAACCAGCAGGTCACGGCCCGGGTATTGTTAGAGAACCGTAACGATGTGCTCAAGGTCCGTCGTGGCAGCTTCCTGCAATCCGGGGGCTATGTTGCCTACAAACTTAATGGCGACGTAGCCAGCCGAATCGATATTGAAACGGGCGCAACCAGCATGCGTGAAGTAGAGATCCTGACCGGCGCCATGCCCGGCGATCAGATCATTGTGTCCAGCTATCAGGGCTTTGAACAAGCCAAATCCATTTTATTACGTTAAGCCTTGCGGCAACCAGCGTACTTAACTGAAAGGAATACCCCATGTTAATAATGAAGAATGTGAGCAAAGTTTATCAAACCGAGATGGTGCAGACCCATGCCTTAAGAGATTTTGACCTGGAGGTTAAAGAGGGTGAATTCATTGCAGTGACCGGCCCTTCTGGCTCCGGTAAAACCACGTTTTTAAACATTGCCGGCATGCTCGAGCCTTATACCAGCGGCCAGTATATGCTGGACGACGTAAATGTGGGCGGCTTATCCGACAATCAGCGCGCCGATCTGCGTAACCAGAAAATTGGCTTTATCTTTCAGGGCTTTAATCTTATTCCCGACCTGAATTTATACGAGAATGTTGAAGTACCGCTGCGCTACCGTGGTATCAAGGCCGCAGAGCGTAAAAAGCGGATTGAGTCCTGCCTTGAACAGGTTGGCCTTGGCAGCCGTGCCAAACACCTGCCTCAACAACTCTCCGGTGGTCAGCAGCAACGTGTAGCCATCGCCCGGGCACTGGCCGGTGAGCCACGTTTCTTACTGGCCGATGAGCCAACCGGTAACCTCGACAGCCTGATGGCCCGTCAGGTTATGGAGCTGCTCGAACAAATTAACCGCGATGGAGCTACCATTGTGATGGTTACCCACGATCCTGAACTGGCCCGCCGGGCACCGCGCAACATTCAGATTGTTGACGGCCAGGTGGCCGATTTAACGCTTTACCAGGGCGTTGCCGGCCAGACTGATCGTCAGGTGGTAGGAGGCTGATATGTTCCTGCACTATATAGATTTAGGCTGGCGCAGCCTGCGCCGCACTCCCCTGGTAAGCTTTTTGATGGTACTGGCCATTGCGCTGGGCATTGGTATCACCATGACCAGCTTGTCGGTTTATCACATGATGTCGATGGATCCTATTGAGCACAAAAGCAGCCGCTTGTTTCATCCGCAGTTACAAACCATGGATGACGGCGAGGAAACCTGGTCTGAGGATAACCTGCCGTATCAGTTAACCTATCAGGATGCCAAAAACCTGGCTGAAGCCCCTTTTCCTCAGTACAAGGCGGCGATGTTGAGAACCGGTTTTACGGTGCACCTGGACAACGCTGAAATTCGGCCGTTTATTCAGAATACCCGGGTCACTCACAGTGACTTCTTTACCCTGTTTGATTTGTCGTTCATTTACGGCTCCGCCTGGACGCAGGAACAGGCCGATGCAGCCAGCCCGGTAGCGGTGATCAGTGAAGAGCTCAATCAAAAGCTGTTTGGCGGCGAGAATTCCGTAGGCAGGCAAATCTATCTCGACGATACCAGCTTTCGGATCGTTGGTGTCATTGCCCCCTGGGAAACGCATATGAAGTTTTATGATGTGAATAACGGTGCGTTTAACAGTCAGGAAAGTATTTATATTCCCTTTAGCCTGATTGCGGCCATGGACATTAATACCTGGGGTAACAGCAACGGTTGGAAGTTTGAGAATATCCGTTCTATGAAGGATAAACGCCAGTCTGAAATCTTCTGGCTGCAGTTCTGGGTGCAGCTTGAGGATGAGGCCGCGGTCAGTCAGTACGGCGATTTTCTGATGAGCTACATGGCGGAACAGCAAACGTTTGGCCGCTTTAACCGCGAACAGCTCGACTACGGACTGCGCGATGTTAATGCCTGGCTCGATTACCGCAATGTGGTATCTGAAGACAATGAAGTACTGGTAGCATTGAGCTTTATGTTTCTGGCGGTGTGTCTGGCCAATATTCTGGGCCTGTTACTGGCCAAGTTTATGCGCCGGGCGCCGGAAGTGGGTGTTCGCCGGGCATTGGGGGCCAGCAAGCGTCAGGTCTTTTTACAGCACATCATAGAAGTGTCTATGTTGGGCCTCATAGGCGGCCTGATGGGGATCGGTATCGCTCAGTTGGGCTTGTGGGGCGTGCGTCTTACACAGGAGTACTACTCACCGCTGGCTACCATGGACCTTAGAATGCTGCTTTCCGCACCGGTGATAGCCATCTCTGCCTGTGTGATTGCAGGCCTTTATCCGGCCTGGCTGGTTTGCCGAACCACACCCGCCACTTACCTGAAAACCCAATAGGAGCCGCACGATGTTAGAAATTAAACCCATTATCAACGCGCTGCGCCGCTCTAAAGTGGGAGCGATCCTGCTACTGATTCAGATCGCCATTACCACGGCAATTGTTAGTAATGCGGCCTTTATCATTCAGGATCGGATGACGTACCTGCAGCAGGAAACCGGTTATCCGGAGCAGGACATCTTTTCCATAACCGTAATGACCTACGGCAAAGAACGTGATTTGTCTCAGCAGTTTGAGGAAGACGAGGCCTTATTGCGTAACCTGCCTGGCGTGGTGGATGCGGCGCTCAGTAATGCAGTCCCGCTCAGCGGCTCCGGCAGCGCCTCGGGGATGGGCCTGAAGCCAGCGCCAGAGCCAGGCCGAAACGTTCGCGCCGGATATCTGTTTGCCGACGATCACATGCTCAATACCCTGGGCGTTAAGCTTAAGGAAGGGCGCAACTTTGCTCCTGACGAAGTTATCGTGACTCAGGATCCTGACAAAGTCCCTAACGTGGCCATTGTCTCGTCGACCTTTGCCCTGGAAGCTTACCCTGATGGCGACGGGCTGGGTAAACTCATGTACATGGGTGACAAACCGTTCAAAATTATCGGTATTGTCGATAAAATGAAAGGCCCATGGCTGAAAGACGACCGGCCGGATAACGTGGTGATTTTCCCCTACATCAGAGCCGAAACCTACCAGCATATCATTGTTCGAACCGAACCTGGACAGCGCGCTACCGTAATGCAAACCGTGGAAGATAAGCTGTTAGCAGCCTACGACAAACGGGTATTCACCAATGTGATCACGCTGGACGAGAATAAGCGCCAGTACAACGCCTCGGATACATTGATGCTGCGGATGCTGATGGTGCTGATAGTCGTACTGGTGGCTATTACCGCGCTGGGCATATTTGGTCTCACGCTGTTTAATATCAGTAAGCGAACCCGTCAGATTGGTACGCGCCGTGCGTTGGGTGCCCGCAAGTCAGATATTATTCGCTACTTTCTGGTTGAAAATACCCTGATTTGCAGCGGCGGACTGATCATTGGCTGCACCGCGGCGGTGTTGATGGGGCAGCAGTTGTTACAACGCTTCTCGCTGCCAGCACTGGAATTTCAGTATGTGGCAGGTACGGCGATAATGGTTCTGGTGATGACGCTGGTAGCGGTGATATTTCCGGCCCGGCGCGCAGCCCAAATTTCGCCGAGCGTTGCGACCCGCAGTATTTAGCGGTAAGGTCTCAATGTGTCGGCACATAACCCATAACAGGCTGATTAAGCGCTGAAAATGATGGATAAAATTCTACTAGTTGATGATAACCCGGCAGTGCTTGACGCACTGTCGCTGTTACTGGAAATTCATGGTTACACCGTGGTGACGGCTACTAATCCCATAACAGCCCGGCAAATTGTGAATTATCAGGCCATTTCGCTGGTTATACAGGATATGAATTTCAGTGCCGACACCACCTCCGGCGAAGAAGGCAAACAGTTATTCAACGACTTACGTGAACTCAACCCCCATTTGCCGGTGATCCTTATCACCGCCTGGACCGAGCTTGAGCAGGCGGTAGAACTGGTGAAAGCCGGCGCGGCAGATTATATTGCCAAGCCCTGGGACGATCAAAAGCTGGTAAATACCGTGGCTAATCTGATTGAGCTGGGTAAAGCCCGCTCCCAGAGCGCCCAACTGGTAAAGCAACAAAGTGCTTTTTTAGATGCCCGGGAAGCTGCCGCCCGGGTTGGGCTGGTGTATCAGAGCGCGGCGATGCAGCGTCTCACCGACATGGCAATTCAGGTCGCTAAATCTGACATCAGCGTACTGATTACCGGACCTAACGGCAGCGGTAAAGAGAAAATTGCCCAGTTGATACAGGCCTGCTCACCGCTTAAAGACAAACCTTTTATCAGTATCAATGCTGGCGCCTTACCACCGGATTTAATGGAAGCGGAATTGTTTGGTGCCGAACCAGGCGCCTACACCGGAGCACAAAAAGTGCGAATCGGCCGCTTTGAAGCCGCTGACGGAGGCACCTTATTTCTCGATGAAATAGGTAATCTCTCGCCCGCCGGTCAGATGAAATTACTGCGGGTATTGCAAACCGGTGAATTCGAGCGCCTCGGGTCAGTTCAAACCCGGCGGGTGAACGTGCGGGTAGTCTCTGCGACTAACGCCGATCTCACAACGGATATCCGGCAAGGCCGGTTCCGTGAGGATTTATATTACCGGCTCAATGCCATCGAGCTGAGGCTACCGCCGCTGAGTGAACGTCCGGATGACGTAATGCCGTTGATTCAGCATTTCCTGCCCGGTCGCGAAATTGGCCTTGATGTGCAAAAGGCCCTGGCCGATTATCCGTGGCCAGGTAATGTCCGCGAACTCGAAAATGCCTGCAAGCGTGTGGCCGTGCTTAAACCGGATGGAGAGATTAGTCTGGCTGATTTTGCCCTGACCGGCTCAACTACGGTGACCAGTGCGATTCCCACCAGCGCCGAGCCGTCACGCCAGGCGCTGGAATTTGCTATCGAAAAACACGAGGGCGTGATTGCCCGGGTTGCTAAAGAATTTGGTATGAGCAGGCAATCGCTGTATCGTCGGCTCAAAAAATTCGGGATTGAATATTGAGAAGCCCATTACCGCCTTTTTTTATTGTTTATGCGGTCACCGTATTAACGGTTATCGTCGCTTTTACGCCTTTGATGTGGCTGCTCGACTGGGACACCAGCTATAAAGTAGCGTTATTTACTGCCACACTCATTATTTGCCTGATGATATTGAAAAAAGGGCTCACCAGACTTTCCACTTCACTGGAATCATTAAAAGTAGGCCTGCTTAACTTTAAAGACGGCGAATTCTCAAATCAGCTTGTTTATTGTGACAAGGATCCGCTGGGCGATTTATGCTTGTTGTATAACGAGTCGGCAGAAAAACTACGCCAGGAAAAGCGCTGGCTGCATCAGCGCGAATTAATGCTCGATAAAGTGTTACAAAGCTCCCCTGAAATACTGCTGTTACTCAATGATCACCAGCAAGTGGTATTCAGTAACTATGCGGCCAGAGACTTTTTTCATGCCAACGACCGACTGGAAGGCTTGTCCTTATCAGCCTTGCTAAGCAACATCTCAGCACCGGCTGCCACCGTTCTCAAAGAAGCCAAAGAAGGGTTATTTACGCTGCCCTGCTCTACTGGCGAGAACGAAACCTGGCATTTATCCATAGGCCGTTTTGTATTGAACAATCAGCATCACAGACTGTTTGTTCTTAAACAAATGACCCGAGAACTTAGCCGTCAGGAAGTAGCCGTCTGGAAAAAAGTGATCCGCATTATCAGCCACGAACTGAATAACTCCATCGGACCGGTGTCTTCCATGCTGCACAGTGGGCGTTTGCTGAGTGAGAACCTTAATGAGCCGCGGCTTACCCGGGTCTTTTCAACCATCGCCGAACGGGTGGAACATTTAAGTGACTTTGTGCAGGGTTACGGTAAATTTGCCAAACTGCCCGAGCCTAAGCCAGAAAAGATAAACCGGGTAGCGTTTATCTCTAAGTTGCAACAGCAATGGCCGTTTCATTATCAGGAAAAAGGGGAAGGCGAACTCTATGCCGATATTATCCAGTTGGAGCAGTTACTTATCAACCTGCTGAAAAATGCCCATGAATCAGACTCCCATGGCGAAGATATTACGCTGAGTATTAACCTTAATAAACAGCGCACTGTGATTGAAGTCAGCGACCTTGGCCAGGGAATGTCTGATACGGTGCTGTCGCAGGCGCTCATCCCTTTTTATTCCACAAAAAGTTCGGGAAGCGGGTTGGGACTCGCCTTATGCAGGGAGATTGCAGAAGCCCATCATGGCCAGATAGCCCTGCAAAACCGCGAGGATCGAGGACTGACAGTGCGTGTTACCTTCCCGTCGCTTTCCACCGGTTAAGTCTTTAAAGTCTAAAAAGACTATTTAAGTGTAAACAACTGCTCAACGAGCACGTTGAAATAAGCTGCTATTCCCAATAGCGATTGCCATACCGGCCTGGTCGCTAAAGCGCTTGCCAGTAAAAAGGGATTCAGTCGAATGCAGACGCTTCCGACTGTATTTACTTACTTTTTATGCCTAGGCACCCAGGCCCATAGCATTTCACAAACAACGGGTTCGATATTATTAGCATCGGTTACGGTGACCTTAACCAACACCTCGCCTTTTTCCTGTTGCTGCATCATCTGGATCTGTTCGTCGCTGAGCGAGGCCACTGCCGTCATATCGCCTGTCGCCCGCTTTACGTATTGCAGATTCATCGACTTGATCAGCGGTAACTTATCCCCCGGCAGGTTTAAGCCAACAATAAAGCCTGTAGCCGATTCTGCCAGCAACGCCATTGCCGCGGCATGAACACTGCCAATGTGATTCTGCACTTTTTTATAATTAGGTTGCCTGAAAGTGACGGTAGAAAAGTCGGTAGACACAATATCCACCCGCGCAGTACCCGCCAGCTTAACTTTATAGCGGAACATCCAGGTTAGCAGGCGGCTGCTCAACCAGGCTGGATAATGATTTACTTTTTCGGCATAGCGCCTTAGGGGATTACTCGACATAAAAACGGCTCAACTGGTTAGACCAGAAGAGCCTACGTTTTATTGCCGCACAAATCAAGGGCAAGCAACTCATAAAAACGGCCGAGCATTTTACTGTGGTCGGCCGTAATCACTATTGATTGTTTGTAGCCGCCAGCTGCAAAATGCGACTGGCAACATTGTTGAGCACAGAGGCGTATTAATTGGCTAACGTGTAGTTAACGCCAAAGAATAACGTACGCCCACGCGGACCTACTGGCCATGCTTCTTGTGTGGCAAAAGGTATTTCATCAGTCAGATTATTAATACCACCAAACACAGCAAGACCATCGTCAAGCTGATAGCTCACGTTTACGTCATGAATAACAGTGCTACCGAAGAAGCCACTTCCTGCGCCAAAGAGTTGCTCGTAGTCATTAATTCCAAGCGCTTCTTCCATTTCACGATAAGCCTGACGGCTTTGATAAGTGGTTTGGAAGGCCATACTCAAATCGCCACGGCTCCAGCTTAGCTCAATGTTGCCGGCTGTTTTCGGGGTACGAATTTCTTCAATACCGATATCAACGTCTGCGGGATCTGTGGGGTTGAAGTATTCATTCAGTTTATTCTGACGAGTACCCACAACACTGATTCCAAAGTCGTTTGCATCAATGCTAAAGGTATAGTTAACCGACACGTCATAACCTTCGGCTTCAACCGCAGCAAAGTTAATCTGACCAGTGGTCAGGCTGTTAAGGCCACCGTCGCCACGGCGCGTAAACTGATCACAGAATCCCAGGCCAGGATAGTTTGCCGAATCGTAACAACCATTGAGGATATCAGACGAGCCCACCGCTGAGATCGCATCTTCGATTTCCACACTCCAGTAATCCACCGACAGGGTTAAGCCTTCGATGAAAGTGGGGCGGTAAACCGTACCAATGGTGACGGTTTCTGCGGTCTCAACATCCAGATCAGGGTTACCGCCTGACGTGCCAGAGAATCGTGCGGTTAATGGGTTAACCCATATGTAGTTACCATCACCATCAACGATATCATCCAGTGGTACGCCCGCGGCCTGTAACCCAGCTACGCAGTTATCCACACGTGATGATGTACCTGCACCAATATTAGCCGGGTCGCAAGGATCAAGGTTAAGGTTAACGGTAATTGGCAACTGTGGATCAAACAATTCTGAAATGTTTGGCGCTCTCACCGCTTCCGAGTAAGTGCCGCGAATATTCAGCTCTTCAACCGGGCTGTAAGAAAAGCCTACTTTCCAGGTGGTCGCCTGACCCAGAGTGGAGTAGTCCGCAACGCGAACCGCACCATCGACGGTAAATTCGTAGGCGAATTCCCTGTCCATAAAGATTGGCAAACGAACTTCCAGGAAGGCATCCATCACGTCATATTCACCGGCTGTATTGAACTGTTGCACATTATCAATACCGGTCAGGAAGTAAAGCCAGGGCGACACTTCATTCACCTGCTGACCTGCCGTGTAAGACGTACCCTCTGGCAAAATACCGCGAGCCAGTGGGTCCAGACGGTTATCGCTGGACTCTTCACGGTACTCAATACCTGCAGCATAGCCCAATGGACCATCCAGTACGCTTTCGAATACTTCAAACTGACCCACACCGGTTAGGTTAATGACAGTTTGTTCAATGGTCAGCTTATCTTCCATTCTGGCAGTAATAAAGTCCTGGGCGGCCTGACTGGCGGCGAAGGTACCAAAAGGATTGAGCGGCGCACACTGACCATCGCCAGGGGTAAAGGTATAGTAACGGTCACTGTAGTAGTTGCCGTTTGCGTAATTATTGCCTGCCACGAAGTAATCGATTTCGTAGGCGGCATTCGGGTCTAAATCTGAACGACACACCACATTACCATCGGCATCAGTGGTTGCATCCATCGCAGCAAATACCCGGTCTGTCATTTGCTCAGAGTATTCTGTGGTATTGGTAAAACGACCGTAGTTGACGGAAAACTCCAGTGAGTGATCATAGGCATAATCCCAGGTAAAACCACCAACAAAGCGCTGAGTTTCCCGGGTGTAAGTGGTTTCGTCATCATCCCAGCCAATGGCATCCTGGGTAATTAACAAACCACCAGTCTGGTCGACTACCGCCGATAGTTCTGATGGAATAAACGGGTTATCCGGCAGAATAAACAGCGTATCGTAGTAGGAGTCATACTCTGCGTAAAAATTCGTTTCAGCTTTTACATATTTAGCTTCGAAAAACGCATTCAATTCATCGGTTATCTGATAATTACCATTGAGGTTAACGATGGTTTTATCCGTATTTGGCATCAGGGTGTCGTTGTCAAAATTAAATTTGGCGCCGTCACCACCACTACTTAATAACCCATCGTAAATTGGGCCATCACTGTTAACGCTAACGGTGCCATCGGGATTAGTAATCCAGCACCCGGCAAGATAACCTACACGACCACCCTGAGATTCCTGACAGTCAGGCACGCCATTATTGTTGATATCGACATAGGTTACATCACGGCCACCAAAGGTAGGCGCGATGGAACCTTCATTTGATGTTAGCCAGTATCTAACATCACTGGCAAGCTGCAGCTGTGTATCACCATTAGGGTTAGCTACGATAGAGGAAAGTCCATTGTTTCTGGACCAGTCACGGTCGCCATGTAGCAGCTCTTCTTCGGTTTCATAGGACAGGGTCAATACAATGTTACCCTTGTCATCATCAAAGTTTTTACCGAAGGCTGCGTCTAATGCATAGGAGTCGCCGCCTGATTCTTGTGGCAGTGCCCCGGTGGCATTTATTTGTACGCCTTCAAAATCGTCTTTCAGAATAAAGTTAACTACACCTGTTACCGCATCGGCACCATATACTGCCGAGGCACCACCAGTGGTAACTTCCACCCGTTCAACCAGAGCACGTGGAATAGTACCAATATCAACAGCAGACGTGCCTCGGAAACCGGCCACGTGACGACGGCCATTGACCAGTGTTAACGTTCTTTCACCGCCCAGACCGCGAAGGTTCAGTGCGTTTGCACCGGTATCTGAGTTTTCGGCTGTTTGTGATGAAATCAATGCCGGAATATCGTTAACCACATCAGCCAGGTTAAGTTCACCTGACATTGCGATATCTTTACTGTCCAGTGACTGAACAGGAACAGAAGACAGTACATTTGGATCAGTTGGGATCCGGGAGCCTGTGATGTTAATCACCTCAACTGCTTTAAGCTCTTCTTCCGTTTCCTGTGCAGAAGTATGGTTCGAATACCCAGCGCTTAATGCTGCCGCTATACATAACGAAATTGCTGAGCGTTTGTTATTGTGTTGATGTGTGCTTTTACCCATAGTGGTTCCTCAACGACCTGTTTTAATTATATTTGTAGAATCACAATAGAGTATTCCAGCATACTTTGTACCATTCTCGATAAAATCAGAAAATGTTTGATAATGGTACAGTTTTGTTGAGGAAGGAAGACGATAACATGCGAGGTCTGCGAAATGTGCACTCAAATGAGCAGCATGACGCACTAAAATAATGCAGCGCTATCTATCTTGATTCAGCCTGCGCCACTTTTGCTGAGTTAGCCGTCAAATAAGCGGTATTTTTCAAGAATGTCCGGTCTAAGGCTTCTTTTTAGTGCATCCAGCCCTGACTCAAATTCTCGCCATGCACCAATGCCATTACGATTAACCGGTTCTCTCACTTGTTCACTGCTTGCCGTATGGACGGCTCTGTCAGAGTTATAATACGCAAGACAACCTGGCTCATAATTTAAGCCAATATGCTGGAAAACTCTTTTAAGCTGTTGTTCAGGAGCAGCCACCAGCTCTTCGTAATTAACTGTAAGTACACGCTCTGGCAACACATTTTGCCAGTGCATCATAAGATCAACATAAGCATTGTAAACGGTACCTATATGATCAAGTCGGTAACTGAAATCGACCCCCGACTGAAAATACTGTTTAAACAGACTCCAGCCACAATCCATCGGGTTGCGACGCATGTCGATGATTACAGCTTTTGGAAGTATTTTATGAATCAAACCCGTATGCCGAAAATTAAAGGGTTGTTTGTCGATGAAAAAAGCGCAGTGTTGCTGGCGAAATAAGCGACCTTGTTCAATATAGGCACGACCAAATGATGTCAGGTCTCGCGCCGAAATCAACTCGAGTGAATCATTCAGGTTTTTCTGGTAGTGGCTCCGCACATAGCGCTGCATGCGCCTTTCAATGGCGGCTAAAGTTGGTTGTTCCAGTGTACCTTCTATCTGACTATGGCTTGCTAACATCTGTTCCAGGAGCGTTGTTCCCGAACGCGGCAACCCTACGATAAATATCGGCGTGGCCTGGTTTATTGTGCTCTCAGCCTGCCCTGCCAGAGCTGCAGGGGTATAAGCATGACGTATTGCAGTTAAGTCTTTGCAGATGCCCTGAGGAGTAAACCCGTGAGGCGCTTTAAGCGTGTTCGCCTGGTTATAAAGCGCCATAGTAAGTGTGCTATCACCATCTTGTTCACTGACTTTAGCCGCAGTGAAAAGAGCACGGCAACGACTGTGAGCGGATAAACCGGCTTTTTGTAAGCGCGCCAGTTGCTCTCGCTCAGCCTCCGAAAAAGTATAGTTTTTGAAATCGGCCAGTGCCCACCACGCATCAGTGTTCTGCGGGTTTGATTGCAAACTGGCTTTAATATATCGGATGCTGTCTTCACGACGCCCCAGAATTCTTAATACCTGCCCTTGAATTAATTCTATCTGGCTTTGTTTAGAGCAGTCTCTTGTAACTTGATCCGGAGCCTGTTCACAAGCCGCCAGTAATTCGTTGTACTGACCGTACTTGAAATATAAAAGCAATAAATTCCACAGCGACTCAAAACCAGGATCCAACCTGGTCAGGCACTCCGCCGCATTTATTGCCAATGCATAGTGACCGGCCCGAACGTAGCTGTCTGACAGCAATTTTCGCAGGGTAATATTGGCTGGTAACTCTTTCACTGCGGGTACCAGTAATTCGATGCTTTGCTCGGGTTGCTGATCCGCTAGCGCAATACTGGCAAGAGTAAAACAGGCTTTCGGGTGATGAGGTTGTTCACCCAGCATTTGCTTGGCAAGTTGTGCTGCATCATCAAGCTTTCCTTGCTGCATGCAGCGCTGTATTTGTTGAAACTGGCGCTGTAATGGGTCGACCTGCTCTGCATGTTGAGCGATTTGCACAGCTTCCTGAATATGGCCAACTTCAAACAAACTCCGGCTAAACAGCAACCATCCCTCATAACATTGCGGATATTGGCGCACAAGCGTATATAACAGTTTGGCCGCTTCCGCTGACTGTCCGTTATTAATCTGGGTATTTGCCTGAGATAGTAGCCGCTGGGTTGAGGCTTGCTCCATGAGGGACATTTCCTAGCATCGGGGAACTGTTATTATTATGGCAAAAAAGGTTATCAGCTAAAATTTCTACACGCAAGACAGCCACTTTAGCGTTACGGCCTCAATATACAATTCGTTGGATAATCGGAAAAATTAGTAAATAAAAATACAGTTCACAAACAATAGAGAGACGTGCACGCTGTCGCTGGCCCCTTGGGGTTGCTTTGAATTACTTTTGATTTAAAAACTTCTCTGGATGAGAAATTGGAGCGGGAAACGAGGTTCAACTGGCATTCGCTGAGCGACACGCACGCTGTCGCTGGCCCCTTGGGGTCGCTGTGCATTACTTTTTGGGTTTAAAAACTTCTCTGGATGAGAAATTGGAGCGGGAAACGAGATTCGAACTCGCGACCCCAACCTTGGCAAGGTTGT
>CATMRP010000096.1 GCA_950073835.1 uncultured Alteromonadaceae bacterium | reverse complement strand
TTGTTAATCCACGCGTTGCCACCCCAACTCGTTTTACTACGAGGACAGTCAGCTTACTTAATAAAGAGTTTTGTTCTCTCAATAACAGCATTGTTTGCAAAAATCTCACTGCCAAAGATATCGTTTGCATAGCTCATTTTTATTTTGAAGAGGAGTATTGGTCTTACTGTTAAGCTAAAATCGATAAAATGTTTTAACGATATTAATTTCAATAGCAAATATGAGCGATGAAGGTAAATTTCGCGAGGGGTAATTGCTGTAGTTGAAAAGTGTATGTTCTATAACCCGATATACGATATTTCTGGAAGCTATTTCAAGAATGAAAAGGCTCCTTTTAGCTAATCTCTCTCGTTTAAAGAAAGCATTGTTTACTTCCGCTTCACGCTCATTGTTGCCATTAAAATCCTAATAAACCAACGTCCGCAAAACGTACAAAGCAGCCCCTGGAAAACCATTATCACGATGACCGCTTATTACTACTAAATGAAACTGCTTGCAATAAAGCTAATCAAGTAGATATAAAGAAGTCGTAAGAGGGAGCTATTTTTGATGTCTGGAGCGTATAAAGTTAACCAGGGTATAGATAACCAGGCCAAAACACATCAGGGCAACAAACCCTGCCGGGTAAGCCATTAACAGCATGCCCTTATCCCAGCCATACAAAGCCATGGTCGTGCAGATAACCGCCAACGATAGCTCAATTAGCAGACTTTCCCAGTTCAACCGATAGTCCGAATCGATGGGACGAGCGAAGAAATTAATTTTATAGGGCATAACGACACTCCTTTGTGTTAATACCAGTGATAGCAAAATCTGCCAGTGCTGACCAGTTTAATCGATGAACGCCATTACTGGCCCTAATCGAGGTCTTCCAACGGCCAGATAGCGATATACTCTTCGAAGTTGTCCAGGTCAGCGTCTGACTCCGCTACTGTTTTACCACGCACCGACATCCCTTCCCTGTGCATTGCCGTCTTTTTGCCACGATTAAGCAGCGGATGCCAGGAAGGCAAGCCACGACCTTCGTGCAGTCGCCGGTAAGCGCAACTGGTTGGCATAAAGAAAATATCCTTGAGGTTTTCCTTCGTTAGTTTTACGCAATCCGGTACCAATTGCTGACGCTCAGCATAACGTGTGCAACTGCAGGTTTTGGTATTGAGCAAATCGCAGGCGATACTGGTGTAATGAATGGTTTCGTGATGTTCCATGTAATCCGTAGGCGCGGCTTCCGCGGCATCATCGTCGTCGATGAACTTGTGCAGGCAACACTTGGCACAGCCATCACAAATCGCTTCCCATTCTTCACGGCTCATGTCGTCGAGTGACTTGGTTTCCCAAAAACGGTCTTCCACCTTATTCCCCTACCCGCGTGTGAATATCAAACCAGGGTGCCATCTTAAGTTGTAGACTATCACCCGGGTGCAAGGGCCCTACGCCTTTCGGGGTGCCGGTAAGCACGATATCGCCGGGTTGCAGTGTAAACACCTCAGAGATGGCGCGCAGCAACGATAAGGCATCCCGCATCATCATTTTAGTATTGCCCTGCTGGTGGGCTTCACCGTTTATTGTCAGGGAAAAATCGAGGTTACCGAGTTCGGCAGAACCATCCAGCGGCGTAAAGCTGCTGACCGGGCAAGCCCCGTCAAAAGCCTTGGCGCGCTCCCAGGGCTGACCTTTGTCTTTCAGTTTTTGCTGTACGTCCCGCAGCGTCAAATCAAGCGCCAGACCAACACCATATAATGCATCAGCTGCGATTTGCTCGCTACTGCACTGACGCAAAGGCTTAGCGACTAACAGCGCGACTTCCAGCTCGTTGTGACACTCGCCCATGTCGGCAGGGATAACCAGTGGCTTGCTGATCTCGCACAACGCCGTCGCTGGCTTCATAAATAACAAGGGTTCAGCCGGGACTTCGTTGTTGAGCTCCTGAATGTGGTCGAGGTAGTTACGCCCCACGCAAACAACCTTGCCAACCGGCAGGTCAATGCGTTCGCCCGCCAAAGTAGTATGTTGATACATATTAGTTCCCCTGCTTGATGCGCTCTGAAAGGTAACTAACAGACACACCAAAATAGCTCGACCGGTTCCACTTCATCAGCGTATGGAAGTTTTGATAAACCAGATATATCCGGCCATTTTTACCGTCTGGCATGATCAGCGAAGCATTGATGTCCACCTGCGGTAAATCGTTGCCGTTGAAACGGCGAACGCCCTGCTCCTGCCAGAAAGACAGCGGTTTAAACTTAGCTCGATCCAGTCCGGCCAGCGTGTAGTCGAAACCGCTGCTTACACTTACCTGGCGTCCCCAGGTCTGATCATCCTGCCAGCCTTCGGAAGCCAGAAAGTTAGCTATGGAGGCAAAAACGTCTGCCGGTGTGCCCCAGATATCCTTGCGACCATCACCGTCGTAATCGACCGCATATTGCAAAAAGGATGTGGGTATAAACTGGCTCTGGCCCATAGCGCCGGCCCAGGAGCCGTTGAAATCTTTCAGCGTAATATGGCCTTCCTGCAAAATAGTCAGTGCCGCCATAAACTGCTTTTTAAATAACGCTTCGCGCCGGCCCTCAAAGGCCAGTGAAGCCAGTGCAGAAAGTACCGGGTAGCTGCCCTGAATACGCCCGAAGTTTGACTCATTGCCCCATAGCGCCACAATAAATCTTGGCTGTACGCCGTATTCTTTCGCAACCTGATTGAGCAACGCCTGATGTTCCTCCAACAAGGTGACGGCCTGTTTTACTTTCCAGTCCGGCACCCGGGTTTTCAGATATTTATCCAGAGTAATTTTCGTTTCCGGCTGGTTTTTATCGGCCTTAACCACCGTAGCCCGGTAATAAATAGTGGCAAACACGTTCTCAACGAACTGGCGGCCAAAGCCGGCGTCGATGGCATCGGTTTTGAGCTGGGATTTGTATTGTTCAAATTCTTGCTGTTCGTCGGCTTGCTGAGCAAAAACAGGGCTGAATAACAGCCCCGCACACAACAGTACGGCCAATAATTTACGCATACATCGCCCCTTAAGACTTAGGTGATGTGGGTGACAGGCCAAGCTCAGTACGATGAGTCTCGAGCCAGTTTTCTTCCTTAGGCGGCATTTGCAGATAAAAGCCCGGCTCATCCATGGCATCCAGCAGTTTTTGTTTGTCTACGCCTAGCGCTTTTCGTTTGTGAACGGGCAACATCATCACCAGCTGCGGGTGACCAAAGCGGTTCATCAGTGCTTCGGGGACGGCAGAAAAATCATCTTTTTTAGGAACGTAAAGGTACATTCCTTCTTTCTTGGCGGTTTTATAAACGGCAATCAACATGGTGTTTATCAGTTATTTTCTTCGTGTAATATCGCATTAACTACTGGTGCAAACAAAGGTTCACGCCATCCGGTCAGCACGTCGGGTTTGAGGCCCATCAGGCGACATTCATCAAGGTTAAACCATTTGTATTTTAACAGCTGATTGAGCTGTTTTTTAGAGGCCAGCACTTCTTCTGTAACGCCGTGCTCCACAGCCATTTCACTCACAGCGTGTTTAAACCGGGCAAGCGTTTGTTTATACGCGGGAAAGTCTACCAGGCGCGAAATCCGCTCAATGTGCTCTCCCGGTGGCGTATTATCGAACTCCTGCAAACCGGCATTCACTACATTGAGAATAATATCAGGGTTCAGGCGACGTTCCTGAGGCGTTAAACTCTGTATACGGGCAAGTGCCGATTTTGACTGGGGCATGCGCAATGCCAGTTCATATAAATGGGGCTCTTTAAACACAAAGTTAAGTGCCATATTGCGCTCCCGCGCCCGGCGAACCCGCCAGGCGGCCAGGTGTTTCAGTACCGTAAGTTGCTGGCTGGATAAACGCCAGGCATTGTTAATTTGCAGATAGGCAAATTCAGGCGGCAGGCTGGCTTTTTTCTTATCGACCAGACAGGCTGATTCAGATAACACCCAGTCTATCTTGCCCTTGGCTTTCACCATATCGTACAACTGATGGAAAGCGGGTAGCAGATATAACACGTCATCGGCGGCGTAGCGACATTGCTTATCGGTTAACGGGCGGGCCAGCCAGTCGGTGCGCGACTCCCCTTTTTCCAGTTCGGTTTCCAGCAGCATTTCGATTAACCGGGCATAACCCATGGTGGCGCCAAGGCCCAGCAGACTCGCAGCAAACTGGGTATCGAAAATGGGCGTTGGTACCTCGTTATAGGTGGCCAGAAAAGCTTCTAAATCTTCCGAGCAGGAATGCAGTACTTTTATCACATCCGGATTGGTGAGCAGGTTAACCAGCGACGACATATCATCGATCGCGAGCGGATCGATTAGCACCAGCTGATGTCCGTCATAAAGCTGTACCAAACCAAGTTCGGGCGTCAGTGTGCGAGTTCTGACAAACTCCGTGTCCAGTGCAATGGCTGGTTGGCGAGCTGCTCTGGCACACACTTCATCAAGGGTTTCCTGATCCTGTATATAAATATAATCCATAAAATAAAAAACCGGCCCAAGGCCGGTTATACTCTTAAAATCGGGCCTGACGACGTGGCCTAACTTCTTAGTTCACGTCGCAAAATTTTACCGACATTGGTTTTCGGCAGTTCTTCTTTAAACTCTACGTGTTTGGGGACTTTATACCCCGTCAGATGCGTACGGCAGTGTGATATAACGGCCTCAGCAGTGAGTGAATCATCTTTTCTGACAATAAAGAGTTTAACCACCTCTCCACTTACATCGTGGGGCACACCAATGGCGGCGACTTCAAGTACAGCATCATGCATTGCTGCCACTTCTTCAATTTCATTCGGGAATACGTTAAACCCGGATACCAGAATCATATCCTTTTTCCGGTCAACAATGTAGAAATATCCTTCCTCATCGTAACGGGCAATATCACCGGTGGCCAGCCAGCCATCTTTAAGAATTTCCTCACTGGCTTCGGGGCGATTGTAATAGCCTTTCATTACCTGCGGGCCTTTTACCCAAAGCTCACCGGATTCACCGGCCGCCACTTCATTGCCATTGTCGTCTATCAGCATAATGTCAGTCGACGGCACAGGTAAACCGATGGCACCTTTATAAGCTTCCAGTTGCGGCGGGTTAACTGCCACCACAGGCGAACACTCGGTTAGGCCGTAGCCTTCCAGCAGCACGGTGCCGGTGACTTTTTGCCACTTTTCAGCCACCGGACGTTGTACCGCCATGCCGCCGCCGAGGCCAAATTTAAAGTTAGAAAAGTCCAGCTCGCTGAACCCGGGTGTATTGAGTAAGCCGTTAAATAAGGTATTCACGCCCGGTAAAATAGCAAAAGGGTATTTTTCCAGCTCTTTAACAAAGCCGGGCATATCTTTAGGGTTAGTGATCAGTAAGTTAGGACAGCCAAATTTAAGGAATAACAGGCAGTTAGCCAGTAATGCAAAGATATGATAGAGCGGTAATGCGGTAACCACCAAATCTTTGCCCGGCGTAATAACCGTGGATAACAGCCCTGACACCTGCTCAAGGTTGGCAATCATATTACGGTGCGTCAGCATGGCGCCTTTCGACACTCCTGTAGTCCCTCCGGTATACTGGAGAAACGCAAGGTCTTCGTTGTTAATTTCCGGACGGGTGTAAGTGAGTTTTTCGCCCGCTTTCAGTGCCGACATAAATGATTTGGCACCGGCAAGGCTATAGGCAGGCACCATCTTTTTAACGCGCTTCACCACAAAGTTGACAACCCAGCGCTTTGGCGCCGGCAGCATGTCTGCCAGAGACGTCAGCAACACTTCCTGAATACCGGTGTCGGCCACTACTTTGTCCAGCGTATGAGCAAAGTTTTCAACGATAATGATCGCCTTGGCCTGGCTGTCGTTAAGCTGGTGTTTTAATTCTCGCGCAGTATAAAGCGGATTGACGTTAACCACGGTCATGCCAGCACGCAGAATGCCAAACAGAGCAACCGGATACTGCAACAGATTAGGCATCATGATCGCTATGGCATCGCCGGGCTTAAAGCCATTGTTCATCAAATACGCGGCAAATTGCCGGGACAGGCTGTCGAGCTCACTGAAGCTGATTGTCTGGCCCATATTGATATAGGCTGTTTTGTCGCCATATTTTGCTACAGACTCGTCGAGTATGTCGATAATGGAGGCGTAACGGTCCGGGTCGATTTCCGGTGCTACTCTCGAGTCATAATGATTAAGCCAGATTTTTTCCACCAAGCTCTCCTGTCACCTTAAATCTCTCGATTGTTCTCGTTGTGTGTATTTGCCAGGTCAGACCACTGGTCTGACGTGTCGCATATAGTATAGGATGATCAACAAAAGATAAACGCCGTTGTTTACATTTCTTCAACAAACCGACAAATCGCACTGCTAACTGCTGACGGATTAACCATATGGAAGTGATGCCCACCTGAGAATAGTTCAAACCGACTGTTTTTCAACCAGCTTTTACGTTCTGCATAGGCCGTTTCCATTTTCTTGAAGCTGTCTGATGCTCCGCCAATCCAAACCGGACATTGGATAGCTTGCATAATATTTTGCGCCTGTGATTCGGTTAACCGTAACGTTGATTTGGTGCGTAAACGCGGGTCACTGCGCCAACCACTGAGGCCATTTTCACCCACCGTGATATTTCTGCGCAGAATAGTGGCGGCGTGTTCAGCCGTAATGTCGCTCATTTTGCAGCGTGCGGCCACCGCCGCATCCAGATCCACTTCACGAGCGCTGCCAGTGCGACCTGGCTTAGGCATGCGAGACAATATGGATGCCCGTAATTGTTCTGAACTGGTCTCAGGCGGCAGAGTTAGCGGTCCGCAGGCATCAATCATGGCAATACCTTTCACCCGTTCCGGGAATACGGCGGCGTAAATACTGGCCAGGATCCCGCCCATGGAATGACCAACAATCACGATATCCTGCCATTCTTCAGACATCACCAGTTCATGCAGATCCTGTATATAATCCATTTGGTTGTAGTGGGCGCCAGGGGCGCGGTGATCGCTCAGGCCATGACCAGGCAGGTCAATAGCAATATACTGGAACTGGCTCATCGCCGGTGCCAGACAAGCCATACTGGCGGCATTATCTAAAAAACCGTGTAACGCCAGCACTAACCGGCCTTGCTGGCCATTGGTTATGCCTCTGATAGTGCCTGACGATATCGAAAACTCACACGCGTGCATTACTACTCCCTGAGGGCATTGCCCGGTAACTCAGTTACGTTGAGCAGCAGTGTAGCAGTGACGGAGATAAATGTTGAACCTTTGTTGATAAACACAAGGCTGCCCGGGCATGGCATTGCCGCGCACCGGCTAATCGTTGCCGCAAACGGCAACTTAGTTCCTATGGATCGTGACGACGCACCGCTTTGTTGCGCGAACTCGGCGGTTGCTGCCGCGGTTGTGGGCGCGCACTCATATTCGGGCGATTTGTGGCTGGCGGTCGATAATTGTTCTTACTCCCCGACCAATAGGCGGGATCCTTGTAAGTACGGATCATGCGCACACTCGGACCAAATCGCCACGGACTCCAGTACGGATGGTAGAACGGTGAATACCAGCCGGAGTAGAAATCAAAGAATACCGTAGACGTATCGTAGAGTCGCTGGCGACGCCACTTGTAATAATTGTCGACCGTTAACGACGGAAACATATAGGGTTGTTCGCCCACCATGCCGGCCAGTGGTTTACCCACCTTGCCCACAAAGGTTACTGTGCGACCCTCTTCAAACATGATTGGGTCAACAAATTTATTGATAACCGCTTTAAACCGACCCGGTGTTTCTTCACTGGCGTTGGGCTTGCCATAGTGATTCAGCGGGAAATACACCACTTCAATAAGGGTTTGCTCGGGTTTATTCTCGACGTTAGTAATTATGCCGCCCCAACGAGCGCTTTTACCCAGAATATCGTCACCTGCAACCACGGCCTTGTTGTACCCCACCAATGGCGTGTTTTCTGGTACCTGTAGCGGCTCGGGAACAATTGCACAAGCCGACAGGCTTAATGCAAAGATAACGACGAATGCACGAACTAACATAAGGGTTCCTTGCTTTAGCTAAAACATTTATGAGCCATCCGGCTCATGGTTCATATCAACTGAACCTGAAAAGCCTGCGGCTCCGTGCCTGACTGATCAATCATACTGTTCACTGCCTACCAATGGATCAGTATGGTCTGGTTCAATCCTGAATTACTCTTACCCAGTGTAGTAGATTAAACTGAATAGAAACTGAATTCAGGGTGATTCATCGACATGAATCAACAAGTTACTGATTATGACAAAGGTAATCAAGGATAGTTTACTGAGGCATGCAGCGGATTAAGCGTAAAGGTCGACCCCCATCATTTCTCGTATGGCAGCCCGCTTGGTTTCTCGCTCATGACTGCCATAAGCTTCCAGGGCCAAAATAGCCGGGCCCTGGGGCTGATCATAGCCTGAAGTCTGGCGAAATGACTCCGCCTGGGCACGGGTAGTGTCATCACCGGTGCGGGGTTGAATGACATCCGGTCGGCTTGCTGGCGCTTTTTCAACACGCTCCACCGCGGCAGATTTTGCCGCTGGTTTGGACTGCGGAGGATTGCGCTCTACATTGGGTGTGATTAAGTGCTGACGAATTTCCATTAATCAGATTGCGCCTGTCGATTGCCAAAATACTGACAGCCAGTGGGCTGTCGTTAGTTAAACTCAAGGTACAGCAAATATCACGCCAGTCCAGGCCTGCATTCTAGCGGCCTGGCAATTTTTTCCAGGTAACCGTATTGCGTAAATACTCAGGCGTTATGGCATCAACCGCCATGCCCTGCCCCGTACTTAGTGTTTGTTCTGCCAGCGGCAACATAAATCTCGCGTAAGGATAAGACACATTTACAGACTGGTCATTAAGTAGAGCCGTTAACACCGGATACGCCTGCCAGCCGGTGCCGGCTACCGCCATAGAGGTGACATCAATTTGCTCAGCGACTGTCTCGGGTGAAGCCACCTGTTCTTGCCCCACCAACGTCGCTATGCCCTGCTGATTCTGATAGTGACCAAAATACACTTCGCCCATGCGCGCATCTATGGCCACGGCGACATCCTTAACATCGCGGGTATTTATTACCTGCTGTGCCATAGCAGCCAGAGTACTGACGCCCGCCACGGGAAGCTGACTACCCAGCGCCAGCCCCTGAATAATACCGGTAGCGATACGCACGCCGGTAAAACTACCCGGGCCCCGGCCAAAACCCAGGCCATCGAGTGCAGATAACGCAGCGCCGGCTTCTTTCATCACCGCATCCACCATGGGTAGAATCTTCTGACTGTGCTGTTGTGGACAAACCTCGTAACGGGTATAAAGTGTCTGATTAAACTGTAAGGCAACCGAACAAGCTTCGGTGGCAGTATCAATAGTTAAAATGTTCATGGATTATTCTTCTGTAACGGGTTCTGTTTGCTCAATATTGGCCAGAAATTTTTCAACGTCACCGACATCCCTGGTCCGCTTCATTGGCGGTAAACTCCCCAGGAAAGTTTGCGCATAAGGTTTGGTGACCAGGCGATTATCGCAAATGACCAGCACACCGGCATCAGCCGGGTCGCGAATCAATCTGCCTGCGCCCTGTTTCAGGGTAATAACCGCCTGCGGGATTTGGATACTGCCAAACGGGTTACCGCCTTTTTTTCGACATTCTTCCAGCCGGGCTTGCAGCAACGGGTCATCCGGTGCGGCAAACGGCAACTTATCGATCATTACGCACACCAGATCATTACCGCGCACATCTACGCCTTCCCAGAACGCACCGGTACCTAGCAGTACCGCAGCAGGGTCAGATAAATAAGCACTCAACAAAGCCTGCTTGGACGTGCTGCCCTGCACCAGCACCGGATTATCTATTTGGTCCTGTAATGCCCCAGCCACTTCCTGTAGCGCAGCATGGCTGGTAAACAATAAAAAGCAACGCCCGCCGCTGGCTTTAATCAGTTTTTTGGCTATGGTAACCAGTTGCTTGCGCATGGTCGGCATGTGCGGCTCGGGTAAATAGCGTGGCACACACAACATGGCCTGACGCTCATAATCAAACGGGCTGTCCAGCATCATGGTTCTGGCTTTTTCCAGGCCCATGCGACGCTGAAAGTGAGTAAAGTCGTTATCAACCACTAGCGTGGCCGAGGTAAACACCCAGCCACGATCGTCAGACTCAACAAAGCGTCGAAACTTCGCGGCAATCGACAAAGGTGTCATATGCATCACAATATGGCGCGGCGTGGTTTCGTACCATAAACTCATCCCGTCATGCTCTTTGGTGGTAAACAGGGCCAGCTTCTCACGGCTCTGAACAATGCGATCAAACAGGTTATCAAGGTCTTTGTCGCGCCCGATGTGCAGCTTACAAATATCGTACAACACGCCCACAGCATCTTCGAGACGGCTCACCTGAGTTGCTACTTCCTCGCGTTCCATGGCTTCAAGCCAGTGGCCGCGCTGGGGTTTATCGGCAAACAGTAAGCGAAAGTCTGCCGCTTGCATACGGACCTTCTCACCGGCTTTTTCCAGTTGGTCGGCATCTTTTAACACCGTACGATACAACAAGGTGATCTCTTTGCTGATTTCGGTTAGCTGACGGGTTGAGATGGCCTCGCCAAAGTACTCACTGGCGATTTCAGGGATCTGGTGTGCTTCGTCAAAGATAATGCAGTCGGCTTCAGGGATTAGCTCACCAAAGCCGGTATCGCGCAGCGCCATATCGGCAAAGAAAAGGTGGTGGTTAACCACAACGATATCGGCTTCCATGGCATTTTTACGCGCCTTCACCAGGTAACAATCTTCATAGTCGGGGCAGTCGCGGCCCAGGCAATTATCCACAGTGGATGTGACCAATGGGATCACCCGCGCATCTTCAGGCAGGGTTTTCACCTCGCCCATGTCACCGGTTTTGGTGGTATTGGCCCAGGCCCTGACCGTAGATAATTCATTGAGTACATCAGATTCCACCAGTGTGGAATTACCGCCATGCTGAGCCAGTCGATGCAGGCAAAGGTAGTTCGCCCGGCCTTTTAACAACGCCGTTTTACGAATGCTGGCGAGGGCTTTTTTAATCACCGGCAGGTCGCGGTGAAATAATTGCTCCTGAAGGTTTTTGGTGCCCGTGGACACAATGGCTTTTCCCTTCGACAGTAATACGGGAGCCAGATAGGCAAAGGTTTTTCCGGTGCCGGTGCCAGCCTCAACAATTAAACTGTCGGCATCGTTTATAGCGCTGGCGACGGCTTTTGCCATGTCTGTCTGCGCCTGACGGGGGTTAAACCCCTGAATCGCCTTAGCCAGCAATCCCGAGCCCGAAAATACATCATCTAAACTGGGCATGTTGTTCCTGAGTGAGTGCAAAAGCGCTATTATGCCAAAGTTTTTGCAGCTCGTCTGTGGGTCTGTTAGATCAGGGGAAAGTTTGCCGACACGAACACCCGATAAGCCCAGGGTGGCAGACTCAGATTGTCGGTTTGCGGGATCCGGGTACATGACGCTTCAAACAGGTCAATGTATTCATCGCGATACAGGTTTTCATGAAAATCCACATCAGCAGTGTCTGCCGAAAGATTAAGCACCACAAATACTTTTACATCGTCTTGCCTGCGCACAAAGCTAAGCACCTGCGCGGGCAGTGAATTAGGAACCTGGATCATGCGAGCACCATACTCACCATTCCAGAGTGCCGGTACCCGTTTTTTCAGATGAATAAGCTTACGATACAAATCGCCAATCGGATGGTCCTGCCAGTCGATGGGATCACGCTCAAAAAACGCCAGCCGCTTGCTCTCGCCCGCTTCCTGGCCATTGTGAATGAGCGGCATTCCCTCACCGAGTACCGACAAGACTATCGCAGCCTCTAAACATTCGCCAAACTGCTCCTGCTGGGTGCCGTCCCAGGCATTTTTGTCGTGATTGCTGACAAAGGTCATACGGTACGCTGAACGGGGCCAGGCTCGTTCGTTCCATGAATAGTATTTTCTTAATCGGTCTACCGGTGCTTTCTGGTGGGCAATATCATGCAGAGCCTCATTCCAGCTCCAGGCGTAAGTCATATTAAAGCCGTCACGATGGAGGTCGCGGTCTTCCCATTCGGCGAGCAGAAAGACCGGCTTGATGTTATCCAGCGCGGTGCGAAGCTGGCGCCAGAAATCATTGGGTACATAGCCCGCTACATCACACCGGTAACCGTCGATATCAAACTCTTCAACCCAGTAAGCCATGGCCATTATCATATACTCGCGCAGGCCCGGCTGGTCGTAATCAAACTCGATGATATCGCTCCAGTCCCACCAGGGTGATGGGCGAAGATCACCTTTGTAATCCCGCGCATACCACTCAGGATGCTGCGTTACCAAGTGGTTATCCCAGGCACTGTGATTCGGCACCCAGTCGAGGATTACTTTCAGGCCCAGCGCATGGGCTTCATCAATGAGTCGCCGAAGACTACTCTCGTCACCAAACTCCGGATTTATGGCAAAATAGTCTTTCACGGCGTAGGGACTGCCGAGCTCACCTTTGCGATGTTTCTCGCCAATCGGATGGATAGGCATCAACCAGAGGATCTTCGCGCCCAACTCCGCAATATGAGTCAGTTTTTCAGTAACACCATCAAAAGTACCGGCCTGACTAAATTGACGGGTATTTACCTGATAAATTACCGCGTCTTTGCTCCAGTCGGGCTGCGGGAGAGTGTAGAGATTAGCCGGGGAATAAGCCATGAAGTGAGGGTCCGTTCACCAGTAAATAGTTAAAGTCACCATAACAGACTTGCAAGCTTATCTTAAAGGTCTGGAGCGGAGAGTATACGAAATTAGCTGGTGAGTGGCGTACAGTATGGATAACAGACTGGCGAATTACACTACGCTCAGGATACCCAGTAATAGTACCCAGAGAGCAAAAAACAATTTTACCTGTCTGGGTGAAAAGAACAATACCACGTACCGTGCCAGGCGACCACCAATCACGGCACCTGCGCCAGCAAACAATACGACATGCCAGATTACGGCTTCGCTCACTAAGGCGCCATAACCAACTGCTCCCCAAACCGTCACAGCGGAAATAATCACCGCGGCGCCAATCGCCAGCGTGACGTCAAAGCGTCTGACGATAAGGAAAACGGCAACCAGTTCACCTATACCCACCGACAAATATGCCGTAATAACACCACCCAGAAAGCTGATAACGGCGAGCCAGTAGCTATCTTTCAGCGTTAACTGACTACGCCCCTGAGCACTGCTTACTCTTTTCGATGAGGCCATAATCGCCAGCGCCAACAAAATAGAAAACGCGCCGAAGCCAATGTGTAACTTTGATGAGACTGCCGAAAAACTCAGGTGAGGCATCAGATAATCAAATCCATACTGCGCCAGCCATAATCCGGCCAGACCAAAAGGGATGCAGCGACTCAGGACAACCGGCAGCAATAACCAGTCAGGCTGCTGACTTTTAATATGACGGTAAAACTGCAGCCAGCTGATAGCACCCGCTGTCATTCCGCAGCACTGGATGGCAAAACTGGTGGCGATGACCGCCTCAGGAGAAAATGCCAGTTGCTGAAAAAAGGGCACAAACACTACCCCGCCACCGGCCCCTGTAGCATTGGCAAAAACAGCGCCAACAATCCCCAGCAACAAAAACCCACCATACTGAGTAAGGAGTCCTGGTAACTCAATGCCGCCTACAATAATAATCAGGGATAACCACAACACCGCCAGCAGGCTCAAACACGGATGGGCAATGAACGTCTTCTTCACTTTAACAATCGATTGATTTTAACCGGCAGCACTTTGCCAGAATCTCCAGTTGAAGTCGAACTTCCTTTTATCAAAACTTACATTTTTACAACATTTACCCGCTATACTAGAACGGACTAAGTTTGGTAAACAGCGCCTATGGTTTCAGTAAAGCATCAGCCACATTATAGCCTTATCAGTTTACAACCAAATCGTTCCGCCGATTGGATCCACAATAAGTGGCTCATGGCTGGCATGGCAGGCGTTGCCCTGATAATTGCTACCATGTGGGCATTTTTCGGTATCTGGATTATCTTTCCCTTCGCCGGCATTGAAGTCGGCTTGCTATGCTACCTGCTATACCGGGTCAGCCATAATACCTACCGCACGCAAACCCTGTCATTTGAGAAAGATTATGTGCATATTCAAAGTAACCAGAAATCGTCGCAAACTGTCACACTTAACCGTCGGGATACCCATCTTGAAATGTCAGAAAGCCCGCGCGATTGGTATTTACCGCAACTAGCCCTGGTCACCCCGGAACACAGCGTTGCCGTTGGCGAGTTTTTGAATCAGGCAGACCGCCACCGCCTTTATGAGGAAATCAAGAAAATTGGTATTCCGGCCTGGCGTCACCACTGGTGGAAACACTAAGGTCTGTTATTACGGCGCTCACCTTGCCAGTTTAAAGTCATTAATCATTGCCGGAGAATCACTTAGCAGGTAGATTAACGGTTTTCTTCAGGGATATACGAGTATGCTGAAGCATCTGTGCTGGCTATTGTTATTCACCTGCGGCTGTGCCCACGCTGCGTCAGTCTGGCAAGTAAGCAAAGCAGGTAACACTGTCTATATTGGCGGTACGCTGCACATTTTAAGTCCCGAAGACTTCCCGTTACCTAATGCCTACGGTACGGCGTACAATCAGGCAGACAAACTGGTGTTTGAAACCGACATTGCCGGACTTAACAGCCCGCGCTTTCAGCAAGACTCACGGGACAAACTGACCTATGGAGATGGCACACAGCTAAAAGACGTATTATCGAAGGAAACCTACCAAACGCTCAAGGCACACTTAGCGGCTCGCCAAATCGACATAACTGCAATGGCCAATTATACACCGGCTTTGATTAGCATTACGCTGAGTATCACTGAACTGCGCTTAATGGGATTAACCAGTCAGGGAGTAGACGAATTTTATTACTTTAAAGCCATGACCGACGGCAAGGAACTTGACTGGTTTGAATCGCCTCAGCAACAACTGGCATTTATTGCCGCGCTGGGTGGCGAAGACGAAGATGAGATGATCCGCTACGCACTGGATGATGTAAAACAACTTCCCCAGGCATTAGGTGAGCTTAAAAAATACTGGCAAAGTGGCGATATGGAAAGCTTATATCGAAGCCAGGGGAAAAGCTTTCATGATGACTTTCCTGAGATATATCAACAGTTGCTTATTCAACGCAACGAAAACTGGCTGCCTGCCATTGAGAACATGCTTACGACAGTACAAACAGAATTTGTGCTGGTTGGCACTATGCATTTATCCGGCCCGGACAGCGTTCTTGATAGGTTACGGAACAAGGGCTACCAGATTACCCAGGTTAAGTAACGCTCAGACCACCTGCACCTGATTGCGGCCCATCATTTTAGCCTGATAAAGCGCTTCATCAGCCCGGGCAAACAGGCTCTGGGGCGAATCCTGGGTTTGCAGTGTGGTAAGGCCAAAACTGACCGTAACCTGCAAAGAGCAAGACTCAGACTCAACCTGATGATGCTGAATAAGCGTACGCAATTCCTCGCAGGTTGAGAAAGCCTGGTAGCCACTGGTGTTATGCAGAAATAACACGAACTCCTCGCCTCCCCAGCGGCAGGCCACATCGCTATCGCGCAATCGTTTCTCCAGGCGGTGGGCCACCGCACTGATAACCTTATCACCGACGTTATGACCATAGGTATCATTGATCCGCTTAAAATGATCAATGTCTACCACTACCAGCGTCCCTCCCACTGACTGGCGTTTAATTAAATCACATTCCATTTTAAGAAAACTGTCCATATAGCGCCGGTTTTTTAACCCCGTTAACGGGTCATGGATGCCATCCTGATGAAACTGACGCAATACAGTAAGTCGGTTTTCGGCCTCCTGATCGAGAGCCAATAACCGGTTTTCACGCTCGACTTTGTGATCGTCAACCTCTAGCAGAATAGCGATGGGTTTATGGGTAATTTGCGAGCACAACACGGAAAAAAAGCCCAACCAGCTGCCCGGTGTTTCAGGGCTTTTGGTTTGTAGCCTGCATGGGTGTAAACCACTGGCAGAGCGAGCATGGCAAATCATTTTTCGCAGCGAACCGAAAACCCCGGCCTCTTCACAATAATCACTTAACGACCGGCCTTCCCTGACGTCAGGCAGATATTGCCTGCAACGAGGGTTGAGACGAGCAACCTTGCCAGACAAACTCATTACCAGCGCGGGATTTTTAATGCTGCTTAAAATCACCTCTGTACTGATATGCTTTTCAATTAATGAAACCGGTTCAGCGGACATTGAAAAACTCCTTGTAGTGCCCTTCAGAATTGTCTTCTGCCTGCAGTAAAATAGTGACTTTACATTGCTCATCACCTTTTGCGATGGCCTCATCGACCGATACGGCCGCATACTGATTGCTTTGGGCGACAATCTTGCCAAACACCCCGGCGGTCATAGAACACAATGAACTCTTACCGAGCACCCCCTTGCCAAAGGGGCACTTTCTGTTGCGCAGGACAATCTTCCGGCCGGTAATTTCACTCACATAAAAATCGCCGCCGATGCGGGCTTTTAAATCGATAAGTAAGTACGCGAGCTGCATGGGTGAGTAATGACGATGACCATTGGCTTCTCGGTAGGCAGAAATAAAAAAGTCGGCCAGGCGGCTCGCAACCAGGCCCACAAAAGCTGAGCTTTCATCATTGCCCATCACTTTATCCAGTACATCATTAAGTTCGAGCAAACACTGACGATAAAAGCGGGTTTGATCGACATCTACCCGCAGGTTTATAAATTCACCGGTATCCTTTTGTTCCATAGCTCCTTTCCGTTAAAACGCTTTCGTTTTGTTTAGAAGCAACCTGTTATACCAATTGCCTTAAAAGTTTGATCTAATGGCAGTATTCATATTCGAGTGATTTTCATATGCATACCGCCGACG
>CATMRP010000095.1 GCA_950073835.1 uncultured Alteromonadaceae bacterium | reverse complement strand
AATAGGTGTTCACGATGCGCCAGAATTAGTGTTCACCATCGGCCAGAATGGGTGTTCATGATCAGCCAGAATATGCAAATGGGTATACAGTGAAAATGTGCGTGTTCGCCACCCGATTCATCCCTGTGTATGACCGCAGTGAGAATATTTTCAGCTCCGACTTTCTCGCCAAACCACTTCACACAGTCAATGAAATACTCCCTGCGCTCCTTAAGGGACTTTTTATGCAAAGCCTTTGGCGATGCAGTGAAAACGAAATCAATCGCCAATACAGAATTCTTACGGGGCTTTTTATTCATTTTTTCAATGCGTTCATTGAATCGCTGCATAACACTTTCAACGGTTGTACCAACCTTGGCAGTCAGAATTTCATTTTTATGCAATAAGCCCGGCTCTGCATTCGGTGTATTTTGTTCCCTTAGACAATGTTTCAATTGTCGGGTTAGTGTCGCCACCGAATTTAGTTTCTCACATCGCATTATCATGTCATTTTTTTCTAAATCCATTGCCCTTCTCCATTACGCAACAACTAAAATCGAAAGGAATGTATACCAAGAATCAACAAGAGTGCTTTTTTTGCTAAAAAAAAGTGGAAACACTCAAACGTCCCGACGTTTGTGGACTCACTCCACAAATGTAACTTCGCTATTTGTAATGAGCTCTACGAGGTTTAACTGGCAAAAAGGGGATACACATTGTTGCAATGAGAGAGGTAGGATAGGTCGGTTAGGCGTATCAACTCTTAATGACATTTGCTGTCATTTCTTCGAGCCGTCACTTTAAACTAATACAAACCTATTGCACCTGTTTAACCTATTGTTGAGTAGATGTTATTCCAGATTAAATGTAAAAAAAGGCAACACATTTTGTTGCCTTGATAAAATCTGAATTTGAACTTACCTGAAGTGATCATCGCTCAATCAAGTCTTCTACCAGCAGACCAACTTCTTGCGCGAAAGAATTCGCCAAAGCATCAAGACAGCTTAAGTCGTAGTACGAAGCACCATTGTGTACGATCTTCTTAATACCTAAGTTTTTAAAGCGTTTCCCAACCAGACTTCGAGCGGAAGCGATGCTTATTTCGGGTTGCATATTATTAGCAAAGCTCCGGTAGCGTTTAATTACCGTAGTTACATCAACCAAGCCTTCTTCGCCAAACGGCATCGTTCGATTTAATTCGGCAACAATATAGTTTTCAAACGAATCGAGACTGTCGAGGATTGCTTTTCTCAGCAGCTCCGTTTTAGGGGCATTGTGAGGATCAAAGGCACTGATGTCCCGATGACGAAGATAATGAAGTACAGCTTTCACACCTCCATTTTCAAGCCAACTGAAATAGTTACTAAAGTACTCTGTATTTTGAGCAACTCCTTTTCCAGTCTCAATCATGAGATATCTCCGCTCCCGTCTACCAGCGTGGATTACACGCTCATCATTCGACGCCAAAATAAACCGGGCATAACTGGGTATCGATTTAGCTTCTAGCCCCTTCGGCTAAATAGTGAGGGTGTTCTCGCTAATGAAAGGCTTTAACCGGTTCACAAACGCAGGCTCTACAACACTAGTCTCGTCCATGAATATAAGCAATTTGTCCTCTACGATACTATTAAAACGGCCAGTGATTAATGCAGGGCCATTTGTACGAGCGGCATGTGAACCAAAAATGCGTAACATTGGCTCTACTAACGCGCCCTTTCCTGTCCCCTGCTCACCATTCAGAATGATTGCCACCGAAGGCTTTTGCTCGGGCTTCTGGATTAAGTGTGCAAGCCAGTCGAGCAAGTATTCGTAGGTAACTCGCTGTTCTTGGCAGATGTGTTTCTGCGCCAGCGTAAGAAAAGGTGATACATCACCTTCTTCCGCATCAACATTGAGTCCCACAAATTTGTTCAGTTTGCCGTTGAATTTTTCGGGCATCTTTTCCACAGAGGGGTAAAAACACGTACCATATTTGTGCACTTTCCCCTGCCAGTTTAGCCAAGCAGTACCAGGGTTTTCTCCCTTGATTGGCAGCTTGTGAAGGAAGCGCTGAGGAAATTGCCTTGCTGGTATACACTCCCAAACCACCTGCCCTGTGGCGTCATGTGAACGTGTATAGATATCTGATGTACCACCAAAGGTTACATGAACGTACTTGCGATTCATTTCCTCAAGTCGATTTAATTCTTCCTGAGTATAGTCACTGCGTTTCATTCGACGTTTAGTCATGACGTACTTCCTTGTTGTTGTAATCTGGATACTGCTCAATCCATGCGTTCATCAGCCAGTGTTCGATCACCGCAGCAGGCCAGCCAATTAGCCGGGGTGAAATTTGAATTGGCTCTGGCAGTAGCTCTGAGCTACGCATGTTGTCAATAGTGCAGACGCTGACCTGTAGGGCAGCAGCAAGATCCTTTCTTCGATAAAGCAGTGGTTTTGAGTTCATATCCATATCTCCTTTCTCATCCACACGTGATAAACCGAACATCACGCTTCAGTCTTATAGTGACTCAGTTGAATCCATTGTTGATAATAAGTTAATATTTCCGCTCACTTTTGCTATAGAAACTTGTTATCTGCTTGATTTCAGGGGTATTATTTTTTGGCTTTTTTTAAGTTTTGCGCGCTGTGTTACAACATGGTGGAAGTGTCAGGTTCTAAATTTTTTTGCGCCAGACATAGACCGAAAACATACGCATATGTGAAAGACAGAAATCGACTGAAAAGTCTGATTGGCGAAGAATGGGATAATAATGTCACACACAGGGACAAAATAGCCTGCTTATCTGCTTGCTTAGACAAGCAAGCCGTATCGCCTGCTACCATCCATATTGGAAGAGTTGTAACGAGGAATCGCCAACCTGACTGGAAAAGTCTATTTGATTCAATCTCACACAACTACCCTGCAGTTAGTGTGCATCTAAATTCCATTGACTTTGATTTAGGATCCCAGGCTCGTTTTTTAAGAGAATTCATGTCCAAGTTACATATATCGCCAATACAAAATCTTGAACGTATCGATGATCTAAGTTTGGAAAAATTTATCGAGCATTTGGTTATTCTTTCCGCAAGATACCAGGCTTACGTGTCGCTCATTTCACAAGACGCTGACCATCACTCTTACGAGAACGCCAAGAAAATGATCTCAACTGCAAAAAAACCTAACGGTAGAGTAAATAGGACGACCCTAGGAAAACAGCTTGGTATTTCGCGCTGGGCTGCTGCTCGCTTAATTAAGAAATTAAAATCAAATGGTGACATAATTGGTGATATATAAAAATATAAACAAATAAAATTTACTGCAAAATATTGTTTTTAAATGAATTTATTTTGTATTTTTATTTGTAATTTTAGAGCAGATCCAGAATATTGAATGACAGTTAGCTTATTTCGATAGTTTCATCCCGGCCGCTTATTTTAGCGGCTTTTTTTCGTCACCCCAAATAAATCACCGCTATCGGTGAATATAATAATTTGCAACTACCATCACATGTAAGTTCACCGTTATCAGTGATTATATTTGAAATTTCTCATAACCACTCTATAATCACCAGTTATGGTGAACAATAGTCAAGTAATCACAATCTCATGGCCAGGAAAGTAACTGCTTCAGACATGCCAAGTAGCGATTTTATCGATAGTGCAGAGATACTTGGGCAACTGATCAAAGCCAAGCGCACAGAACTCGGTATTAAACTAGCCGACTGCGCAGCGCTATGCGGGATCGGCATTAACACCTTGTCACGTATTGAAAACGGTAATGCGAATTGTACCTTAGCTGCGGTTTTCTCTGTTCTGAATGGGTTGGGTATTAAGCTGACATCGAAAGCGCTAACGCCAACAGCGAACTCCTCATCAGACGAGGAATGGATTTAATCAATGGCGAATACCCATGCATACCAATTGAATGTAAATTACGGTGATGATGTCATCGGCACATTGACTCTGGATAGCGCCACCAACCTGTTAAAACTAAGCTATTCGCCACAATGGCAGCAAAACGGATTTGCCATTTCGCCACATTTGCCACTCAACAACCGACATACGCCAGAGGTTGCCTACAACTACCTTGATAACGCTTTGCCAGAGGGCGCAGCACGCAAACTGCTGGCCGAAAACTTGGGTGTTTCAGAGAAAAACGTGTATTCACAAGTCCGTGCCATTGGTAACGATTTAGCCGGGGCGGTGACCTTAAAACCGGCACAAGAAAGTCAGGTAGCTGGACCACAACCCGTCTTTAGAGCGCTTGAAGATGCCTAACTCATTGAAAGGCTTGATAATAAGGAAGAGTTCGGCCTGCTGACATGGGATGACAAGCCACGGCTCAGCGTGGCGGGTGTGCAAGACAAGCTGAATGTCTTTATCGATGCAGCCGGGCAAATTGGTTTTGGCGACGGCTCATTGTGCTCCACCCATATCCTGAAGTTTGAAAAGAAAAACTGCCCCAATCTGGTATTAAACGAATTCTTCTGTATGAAGCTATCAAAAGCGATTGGACTACCTACCGCCGATGTGACATTTAGACGGTTTGGCCCTCATCCGGCACTTATCGTCAAACGATTTGACCGCAAATATGTGAGTGACAATAACAAAGTGTTGAGGCGTCACGTGATAGATGGTTGTCAAGCCCTCAACTTATCAAGAGATCACAAGTACGAATGCAACCTTGGTGATAGCCGGGATGTTCAGCACATTCGGGATGGGGCCAGTTTAGAGAAACTGTTTGAATTTTGTCGGAGCATGTCTTCACCCGTTGAAAGCACACAATGGCTGATCCAGTGGCAATTATTCAATCTGATGATCAGCAATTACGACAGTCATGGCAAAAATGTCTCGTTGTATTTCGATAAACATAATGCGCGATTTACGCCTGCATATGATTTGGTGAGTATCGCCATGTTCCCGCAGTTTAAGCATGTCTTAGCAATGGCGATGGGCGATGAATTTGAGCCAGAGGACATTCACGCCTATCAACTGGCTGACTTTGCAGAAACCTGTAACATCGACAAAAGGCTATTGTCGAGACAATTGGTTGGGCTCGCAGATAGCGTTCTGGGCCAACTTTCAGGCCGTGTTTTTATCAACGACCTGAAAGAACAAGCGTATGTCACGGTCGAGGATATGCCATATTTTGAGGCATTACGGGACAACATTTTCGCGAGAACAGAATATTTAAAAGCACTGGCGGAAGACATACCCTCTATAACGGTGTAAACCTGAAATAAACGCTTTAGCCGGTCAACGTTTATCAATAGAAGGGAGCCAAATCAAAGTGTTTACGCAAATAATTGCACACCACTTTGCTGTTTTATTTTTCGTACTAAAATGACTCTCGAGTGAATGAAGAAACAGGTGGTTAGTGTGGTCCAGCTTCCACAAAAAAGCCCCTTCGTCGGGGCTTCGTTATTGACAATAACGGTGTGCTCTTCGATGGGTTAGAAATGATAACGCGCTGTCAGCGCCACCACTGAATAATCAGCTCCGCCAGTGTAACCGAGGTTAACCGAAGCAGCTTCGGTAACAAAATAACCTGCCTCCACGCGATAAACAAACTCCGTATCAGCGCCATCAGTGTCGAATCGCTCAGCACCGACAGAACCTTTGAGGACAAAGTCGTTGACGTTAAGAATATATCGTGCGGCTGCACTGAAATAGTTTTCATCAGCAGACTCAGAGTAGCTATCGCTAACGGTTTCAAGAATTGGATTTCCGTCGATATCCGTATAACGGATCTCTGCAGTAAAATCGACATCCGCAGTTGCATCTAGGTTACCGTAAGCAACCATTAGGTCGATAGTAGCGCCGTCGCTGACATCCCAGATATAACCAGCACCAAGCTCATAACGGGTAGTGGTAAGTTCCATATTCGCCCGCTCATCAACCTCGAAACCCGGTTCTGATATGCCGTAGTTTTGATTGGTTTCGTCCGCAGCTCTCATGTACTGGCCAGCGACAAAAAATTGATCGAATTGTTTAGCAACACTTATCGTAATACCGGCTGGCTTCACTTCATCAATATCGTCGATTTCAAACTGAACATAGCCTGCTTCAGCATAATTAAACTGCGGATTGTTTGCGCTGGTTTGGGCCATAGCCTGATATGAGGTGAGCAATACGGATATCGCCAGAAAGGTTTTTCTCATGTGGTTTTTTCCTTGTAACCATTAAAACGTCAAACTTATCAACCAACTATTAACCGTCGGCCGGTAAAGTTGCGCCGAGCTTAAATGAAAAAGGCGATATTTTCACGTTTAATTTTTGCCTGGATAAAAACGGCTTAAACACTCAATACTGACCATCATGACTCACCCGGTTTGGTTAATTTTGCTGATGTGCCATACTCCCGGTGTTAACCAAGGAGTACTTCATGAGCCACTACAAAGAAATATTTCTGGCCGCACGCCCCGATGGAAGTCTCATTGGGGCGCAGTTGTTCAAGGTCGTGACAAAAGACATTCCACAACCAGGCCCGGGCGAGCTGCTGGTTAAGCAAACCCATATGTCGATGGACCCGGCCATGCTGGGCTGGATGATGCCCGATGAAGACAGCTATATCCCGCCGGTGGCCCTTAACACCCGCATGCGCTCGAGCGGATACGGCGAAGTGATTACCTCAAACCACCCGGATTTCTCGCCGGGCGATAAGGTAATGGGCATGATGGGCTGGACCGAATATACCCTGAGCGACGGCAAAGGCCTCAACAAATTGCCCGCTGGCGTCAACGGTGAAACCGCCCTGGCGGTATTTGGTTTGCCGGGCCTGACCGCCACCCAGGGCTTGTTTAATATTGGCAAACCACAGGCCGGTGAGACCCTGGTAGTTACCGGCGCGGCAGGCTCGGTCGGTTCATTAGTTGGCCAGCTGGCAAAAGCCGAAGGACTGCGGGTTATCGGCGTGGTCGGCAATGACGAAAAGGCAGACTGGATAGTCAACGAACTTGGTTTTGACGGCGCGGTCAATTACAAAACCGATGATTTAGCCGCTAAGCTTAAAGCGCTGACTCCGCAGGGCGTTGATGTTTTCTTTGAAAACACCGGCGGCCCGGTGCAACAGCACATATTTGAACACATGAATGTACACGGGCGCATAGTGGTTTGCGGCATGATTGCCGATTACACCGCCGCATCGCCAGCGCCGGGGCCTAACTGGATCCCGTTGATTAAGAAGCGGATTTTAATACAGGGGTTTGCCATGCCCGACCATCTGCATGAAGCGCCCAGGCTGCTTAGCAAGCTCACTCCCTACGTAACAGCAGGCAAGATAAAATATCGGACTCATGTATTAGACGGACTGGAAAGCGCCATGAGCGCGCTTAACCTGTTTTTTACTGGTGCCAATAAAGGCAAGCTGCTGATCCGGCTGTAGCCACGCAACAAGGTGCTGGCCGGTGTTGTCTGCTCAGCGCCCTTTGCTCAACACCATATCGACATGAGGAATGCCATCTTCCAGGTAGTCCTCAGAGTGTCTGACAAAGCCAAACTGCTGATAAACCTTTTCAAGATAGACCTGGGCACCGATCTGAATGTCTGTATCAGCCCACAGCCGCTGACATTCTTCTAACGCTTTACTGATAAGTTGCTGCCCGTATTTTTTACCCCTGGTGTGCCCGGCTACAGCGACCCGGCCAATACTCACCTGTGGATAGCTGACGCCGGGCGGCAATAACCTGGCGTAGGCCACCAGCTCACTATTACTGGTACCCAACAAGTGATAAACCCCATTGTTACGGTCTTTATCGTCGAGTTCCGGATAGGGGCAGTTTTGCTCCACCACAAATACGTCGGTGCGTAATTTGAGTAATTCGTAGAGCTGGTCGGTAGTAAGCTGAGAGAAGGGTAACGAGCACCAGTTAAGCATAAAGACCTCCGCGATAATGCTGGCAGAGATGATTGCCGATCCTCCGAATCATTGCAACGAGCTACGACGAATAAGGCGATTAATCCACCTTGTTTCAATAAGAAAAATCACACAATTATTTAACATTTCAGCGGTCGGACAACTGCACTTATTAATAATTCGTAATTTATTAATTAGAATCAATAAATAGCCATAAAAATACAAGTAACTGTTTTATATAAACTTATATCGTTTACCACCACTTAAAGCCAACCATGCCACGGGAATAATTCGTTAATGGTATGTTGACTGTAGTATTATCATACAATAGTATCACCAACCCAAGAATAACAATAATAACGAATTGAGATTTCGACCTGATTGAAGTCGATACCTTACAACGCGCCAGGATTTTCACAATTGGACGACATACCTGTGAACTGCGCATTCACATATATTTGGAGATAATACATGTTTAAACGTGCTCAACTTGCCAGCGCCGTTTTAATCGCACTTTCCGCACAGCCTCTGTATGCCCAGGACACCGACAGCATGCCCAGCGAGGACGAGGTTGAAGTTATTGATGTACGTGGGGTGAAGGCCAGCCTTAATTCCGCGCAAAACATGAAAATGAACGCATCAAACATTTCTGATGTGATTGTCGCACAGGATATTGGCAAGCTACCCGATAACAGCGTGGCGGCAGCCCTGCAACGGGTAACAGGTATTCAGGTAGCCCGTACCAATGGTGAAGTAAACCAGGTACTGATTCGTGGTTTACCCGATATCGTCACCACTATGAGCGGTCGCAATATCTTCACTACAACCGGTCGTTCCATCTCACTGGCAGACATTCCGGCCGATTTGGTCTATTCCGTTGACGTTAAAAAATCTATCAGCGCTGCTGATATCGAAGGGGGCATGGCCGGTAGTATAGACATTCAGTTACGTCGCCCGTTTGATTTCGACGACGGCTTTTCAGCCGCCGGTAACCTACGCTATGAGTACAGCGACGAAGCTGAATCATGGAACCCGGTAGGCAGCATTACCATTAATAACAACTGGGAAAACAGTAATGGCCGCTTTGGAGCCATGCTGAGCGTTTCGCATCAGGACCGCGACTTCCAGGACCAGGTAAACTTTGTAACGGCACCATTTGAACTGCCAGACAGCGTGGTAAACAACCCGAATTCTGCACCGCTAAATGTAGCCGGCGCACCGGCGATAGCGCCTAACGTTATCGGTGGTTATTTCCGCTACGGCGATCGCACGCGTGATTCATTTAACGCGTCATTCCAGTGGGAGCCAAACAGCAACAGCTCATATTACCTGGACGTGTTCGGTGTTAATTACGAGCAAAACAGTCAGCTGAACTTCTGGGTACCACTGCCAAGCTGGGGAGGTTGGGGCGATGGCTATGTGGAGTCGTATAAAGAAGGCTCTAACGTTGCCCAGTCAGTAGTGCGTCCGGATGCACCAGGCACTATCACCAGTAACCAGTCGTTCTTCAACGAATCTGATACCTACCAATTTGCCCTGGGCGGTAAATGGTACTTTGATAACGTTACCGTTGAATCAGACCTGGCGTATACCGATACTGAAGCCAACAACCGTGGCTTTATTCTGGATTTAGCGTTCTTTGCTGACACCATTATCTATGACTTCGACAAGAACGGCGCCGGGATTTCTGACGTTCAGATCCTAAACAGCGACGGTCAGCCTTATGATATGACCGACCTGAGCCAGTACAACCTGTGGACTTACTTTGATTCACGTGGTCACCAGGAAGGTGAGGCCATCGACTGGACACTGGATGCCAATATTGCGCTGGACTCCTGGATCCACTCTGTAGATGTTGGTCTTCGCCTGAACGACCGCTCAGCCTTTAACCAGGAGGCCGATACTGGTGGTCGTGGTAACATTTCTGGCCGTGATGTTACACTAACTGAATTCCCGGGCCTGGAAGACTACTCGCCCAGCGGTTACATGAGTGACGTAACCAACCTCAACAACACGCAGTGGTTAACGCCGAATGCCAGCTACCTGCTTAGCAATCGCGCCGATATCCGCGAAGCGATGGGCCATCCTCGTGATGAGCCTGAGTTCCTGCCAGCGCGTTACTACGACAATACAGAAAAGAACTACGCCATTTACGCCCAGGCTAACTTCAGCCGTGAGTTTGGTGACATGATCCTTGATGGTCAGGCTGGTGTTCGTGTTGTTCGTCTGGAATCTGAACTTAACGGTAACCGAATCACCGACGGCGTAGTGGAGCCTGTAACGGTTGATAACAGCAACACAGAAGTACTGCCAGCGGTTAACCTGCGCCTAGAAGTTATTGACAATCTGTTCCTGCGTAGTGCCTATGGTAAAACTATCAGGCGCCCTGACTTTGCCCAGTTAAACCCGAGCACCACCTACTTTGAAACCACCGCTACCGGCTCTATTGGTTACGGTGATGGCGGTAACCCGGACCTGGTTGCGGTTGAATCGCAAAACTACGATTTGGCAGCAGAATGGTACTTCGGTGAGGCCAGCTCACTGACAGCCACGGTATTCTACCGCGATATTGACGGTTACATCATTGTCTCCAACGAAATTGTTAACGTTGACGGTGTGGACTTCTCGATTTCACGGCCACAAAATGCCGGAAGCGGCTCACTGGAAGGTACCGAGTTAGCCTATACCCATTTCTATGAAGGTCTGCCAGGCGTACTTGATGGACTGGGTGTGCAGTTAAGTGCCACGTTCATGGATCACGAAACCGAAAACGCCGCCGGCGTTATGCAGCCACTACCGAATGTGTCTGATGAGTCTTACAACGCGATTCTGATGTATGAGCGTGAGGGACTGAACATGCGTTTAGCGTATAACTGGCGCAGTGAGTGGTACGGTAGCTTTAACGAAGTAGGCGCTCAGCCGGGCAGCTCTGTGGTTCACAAACCAATTAGCACCCTGGACTTCTCGGTTAACTACGATGTAACAGAGAACCTGACCGTGAGCTTCGACGGTACTAACCTTACCGACGACGTAGCCAACGACTACTTTGGCGGTGATTCCTCTGAAGATGCCCGTTTGTACCCGCGTGATACCTATATCCGCGACCGTACCTTTGCACTGGGTATCCGCTACAGAATGTAGTCAGTAGTACCCTGTAGTCTGATCAAACCCCGCTTGCGCGGGGTTTTCTTTTTCTACCTGACTCGTTATCCATCTTCACTCCGCTTAGCGAAAAGCAACCGGCATACGGCCGGTATACTCGCTGGTTAGATGCAGTCCTTACTGAGGCGAATGGCAAAGTTTGTTATTTGGCGGGCGTCTCGCCATCGTTAAACCGCGGAGTAAACACTATTTTTCCGGGCCTGATATCGAGACTGAGCGGCATGTTACTGAGCCATGCCAGACCGCCTTTGGCGCTATCCACCTGGTAAACCGGATGGGTGGCCAGGTAACTATTAAACAGTCCCATATAACGGTCTGCCAGCGAGGTTAGGTTACCTTTAAAACCCGCCGCATCAATCTCGCTGCGAGTCAGGGTTAACGAACGCACATACAAGGCTTTTTCCTGCTGGTTATAATAGGGCTCACCCTCAAGCCCCAACTTCACTCTGGCCGGATAACGTAAACCAAACACTGACACACTGGCAATGGCGTCTGCCTGCAGCGCAACTACCGAGCGATTATCCGGCCCCACAATCACATCGAGCGATTCAACACTCAGTAATAACGGAATACCCGCCACCGATGTCTTCTCGCTAAGTTGATCGATTTGCTTAAGCAACCCTTGCTCAATGTCTTGCTCAGTGACAGAGTAGGAGGTAACGGAAGATATGACACTGCACGCATTGCAATAAAGCAGTATCAGCACAATCAGTGTGGCTTTAAACCATGTTGTTCTTTTCATTGAGGATCCGAAACCTTTAGTTAGGAGTTTTTTATGCGCTTAATTGTACTTGTTCTTTGCCTTGTTTGCTTTTACGGACAGGCCAGTGAGAAAGATAAAGTTTCAGCTGTGATAGATTCCTTACACCGATATGCATCTGAAGCAAAGTTCGACAGTTACTTTAAACTGTATGCAAGTGAAGCGATATTTATTGGCACCGATGCGTCCGAAACCTGGACGCTGGAAGAGTTCAAGAACTATGCTAAACCAGTTTTTGACCGGGGTTCTGGCTGGACGTATAAGTCCAGAGACCGTCACATTTACTTTTCTCCCAACCAAGATGTCGCGTGGTTTGATGAGCTGCTGGATAACGCCTCACTAGGATTAACCCGGGGGACTGGCGTGCTGGTTAAAACCGAGGCAGGCTGGAAAGTCACCCAGTATCACTTAACCATTCCCATTCCCAATGACATTGCCGACAGCGTGGCCGAGCAGATCAAAGCTTATAACGGGATGCATTGAGCAAGACCCGCCGGTCCAGGCGGGTCAAATGAGCTATCGTTAGTTAGTAATAGGCTGGATAGACAGTTCAACGCGGCGATTCTGCTGACGATTCTCGGCCGAGGTATTGGGCACCTTGGGCTGATACTCACCCATGCCCATGGTGGTAATCCGCTGGCCATTGACATTGTATGACATCAACAGGTTTTTAACGGCATTAGCGCGACGCTCCGATAACGCCTGATTGTAATCCTCAGCGCCTGTATCGTCAGTGTGGCCCTCGATCATCAAAACCGTTTTCTCGAACTTATTAATGACCAGCGCCACATCATTGAGCACCGGATTAAAATTAGGACTTATGGCCGATGAGTCAGTCGCAAAGGTGATATCACCCGGCATAATAAGTCGCAGTGTGTCACCCTCACGGACGATATCCACACCGGTATCAGCCAGCTCTTCACGCAATGCTTCTTCCTGTTTATCCATGTAGTTACCAATGGCACCGCCAGCAATGGCACCCACTACTGCGCCCCAGGCGTAACGTTTTTTATCATGGTCGCCTGTCGCCTTGCCAAGGATAGCACCGGCAACTGCACCGATGGCTGCCCCTCGCTGGGTGTTGTTGCTATTTGCACAACCGGTTAAAGAAATAGCAGCAGAAACGGCACACACTAATAATAGCTTTTTCATAATTTCCTCAGATAACTTACGTATACAATGTGGTTGGAGCAAATCCTGTTCCAACAATAGCTTCAGATTCATGAACGTCACATGAACCCGCCTGACAGCTACAGTTGGCAGTAAGTTGAGGGCTTTTGAAGGTGCTTAAAGACGAGTGAAATTAGCAAATATTAGTGTGTACGTTGGTCAGTGATTGCAAGGTTTACACGCTTAGCTGTTTCTTATTTGCAACACCGGCCTCTACACCATGATTGATTCTTTAAAAAAGCGATTGATGTCTATATTGTATTCGGCAGGGGTGACAGCCCTTACGATGTTGATTTGCAAATCTTTGCAGAGATCAACATCTTTGGGCGTTATGTAATGCCCGCCGCTGATGGAATAGAAAGTCTTAACTAAGGGCCGTAAGGGTTGTTGATCGTTTTGATGCATCACCATAGCGACCCGTTTATTGGATAGTTCTACCAGCGAACCCAGTGGGTAAATTCCGATGCATTTGATAAATTTCTGTAATAGCGTGGCATCCAACTTGGTTTCGCTGTCTTTCATCAGGATCTGCAGTGCTTTTTGACTTGGCATACCCGCTTTATAACAGCGGTCGGCAGTAAGTGCGTCATACATGTCGGTAATCGCCAGGATCCGTCCGTTGTAAGAAATTTCCTCACCACTCAGACTTTTAGGATAGCCCAAACCATCCAGGCGCTCGTGATGCTCGCTAACCACTCTGATAAGACCCTCATCTAATTTCATGGCAGACAAGAACTCCACGCCATAATCCACGTGTTTCTTCATCACTTCCATTTCCTCTACAGTCAGCCGGCCGGGCTTATGTAAAATTTCATCAGGGATTTTGATTTTGCCCAGATCGTGAAGCAGACCGCTGTAGGCAGCCGCTTCGATTTCGGGCTGAGACATTTCCAGAGAACGGGCAAAGTGCGCTGATAAAATGCCAACGTTCAGGGAGTGCTCCAGTAAGTAGGTGTCTTTCTCCCGGATCCGGGACAGTAATAGCAAAGCATCCGGGTTTCTATCCAGTGAACCCACCAGCGCCCGGGCAAATTCTGCCGGCACAAAATCGTCAAAGGGCGTGCCTTCCTGAACGGCATCATACAGTCTTTTCTGCAGTACAATTCCCTGTTGATACAAACTTTCCGCTTTCACCAGTTCCGCGGCAAGCGGTACGCGTGTATCCAGTTCAGGTTGTCTTTGTTCGTTGGTATTTGGATTGGCGGCCTGGGTGGACAGATCGGTATCAATAATTAGCCGCTTGATGCCTTTACGCTTTAACTGGTCAATAATGGCCTGACTGGTTACGCGGCCGCGGGTTTTAATTTGCACCGTACCGGCCTTTTGTTCAGCGATCTGCAGCACATACATGCCAATTTCCAGCTGTTCAATTCCAATTGTTAACGATGCCATAAAATCCTTGCTCAGAGAAAAGACATTAAAATGCTAACTTATGCAGCAGTACATCCAGCCCCGGCTCCCAGCCATACAGCTTGAGATTTACCCGATTATTCTGCACCAGTACCTGTTCATCTGCCAGTAGCTCGGATTGCGTAATGGCTTGTGGTGTACCGGCCTGAAAAGCAATCTGACCATTACTGCGTAACACCCGGTGCCAGGGTAGTGTAAGAGAGGTGGGTACATTGCGCAAACAATACCCCACATAGCGAGCACGCCCTGGTAGTCCTGCCAAATCAGCTATTTTACCGTACGACGCCACATACCCCTCAGGAATAAGACCTACCGTGTGCCAAATTCGCTCCGCTGGGGTAAGCTTACCGCAATCTCTACCAGTCGACGCTTTTATAGTCATGCGCAAAAGATGCCCTAAATGTAGTTACCCGGTTCAAACCTGCCTCTGTCATGCAGTTCAATCGGTTGCTAATCACACTGAAGTCATTATCCTGCAACATCCCAAAGAGTCAGTGCATGCAAAAAACACCGTACGGCTGCTTAGTCTGTCGCTGGCAAATATAACAACCTGGGTAGGCAAAACCGCAGCTGACTTTATTGAGCTCCAGCATTACCTGGCTATCACTCCGGCAAAAACTGCCGTTATTTACCCCTCAGAATACAGTGTAGAATTGCCCCGTATAACAAACAACCATACTTATACTATTGAACGAGTAATATTTATCGATGCCAGTTGGAAACAAGCCTTCGGTATCTGGCAAAACAACCTGTGGTTGAATGAATACCCATTTTATAAGCTGCCGCCAAGCCATACTGGTCAGTATACGATTCGTCGTTCCCACCTTGATTACAGTTTGTCAACGCTGGAGGCGGTGGCCCTGACCCTTGAATATACTGAACAACTGGATACCACACCACTACTTACATTACTCAATAGCTTTACCAAACAATGGCAAGGCTTTGTCCCACCAACAGATTAACTCAGGTTTTCTTATGCATTGGCATATAACCGCGGTGATCCTCCACCATCGACAACCAGCGGCGGATAGCCGGATAATCATCAAGGGCAATGCCGGCTTCATGAGACACATGGGTATAAGCGTACAGAGAGATATCCGCAAGGGTGAGCTGATCACCCGTTAAAAACAGCGTTTGCATGAGCTGCTGTTCCATCACCGCTAAGGCTTTATGGCCGGCCTGTTGCTTGAGTTCATACTCATGTTGGCGCTCAGCAGGCAGACCAAGATAGAGGTTTATAAAACGGGCTACCGCAATGGCTGGCTCATGGCTGTACTGTTCAAAGAATTGCCATTGCAGCATTTTAGCCAATTCAAATTCGGTGGAAGGAATAAACGTGCTACCCGCGGCCAGATAATTCAGAATAGCATTTGATTCGCTCAGGCATCGACCATCACTGAGTTCAAGCAGAGGAATTTTACCGACCGGATTAAGCTGTTTAAATCCGTCGGTCTGCGTTTCGCCGCTTAAGATATCGACTTCTTTCCATTCGCACTGTTTGCCCAATAATCCTAATAACAACTGAATTTTGTAACAGTTGCCCGAACGGCTATCACCATACACTTTCATTTTAACGACTTCCCTAAATTAGCCACCAGATGAGCACCAAAAAGCAACAAGGTAGACCGGTCGACATAATAAAAACTTTTGTATTGACAAGGCCGTCCTTTGGCCAGCAACGATGTTGCCTTAAGTCTTCAAGCTGCTGATTAAGTTTGTGGAGCAGCTCACCCGAGTCCGCTCCGGGGTTATTCTTACGCTCCATAATCAGACTGGCGAGCTGCGCCTCGATTTGTTGAATACTCTGGTTGCGAAGCTTACGCATTAGATAAACTGATTTGAATACTGGCATAAACAGCAGAACGATCATAAACGCTATCGTCGCTGACAGGATTAACCCATCTATGAGTGGCACCGATTTGCCGATCCAGAACACTGGCATTAACAGCAACAAAAATAGCGAAAATATCACATTGCTGACACCCAGGTCACAAATGGGCTTGCAGTAGCTAAAGTGCTGGTGGATGTTGGGCAACAACAAGCGTTTATAAAGGTAACGCGTGAATGAGGCTGATTGCATCAGAAACAAAAACAGAAAGAACCAAAAAGGCACCGCAATTATATTTAGTAACAGTACCGAAAACGGCTGATTAAAAGCCAGAAGGTCTTCGCTAATCAGATACACCAGGGTAATAGCAATAGCCAGCGTTGCCGCCAGAATAACATGACGGACCAGCTTTTCTTCCAGCACTTTCATGTGCAGACTGTATTGAGACAGTTGGTTGGTCTGAACCAGAAAATCGGCTATCCGTTTGCCAGACCGACGATGCAATATCCGCAATGCCAACCATAAATAACCAATAATCAAAGGCATGCCCAACGCCGCGTTAAAATCCCGTTGAGAGCGTTCATCTATTATACTTCGGTAATCCAACGATCCGGCCAGATAACAAACAGTAAAACAGGCTAAGACAAACAGAAGCGGCAACATCCAGACATGCAGCACTGCGTTTTTGTTATTTTTCATCTGCTTTCTAAACTAAATAATGTAGTACGTTGCAAAGTAATTGCGACGCAATACATTACCTTATGCAGCACCGTGATGGTAGCTCAGCGTTTATTTATCGCTCCATACCGCAAACTCATTACCGCTGGGCTCGGTAAAATGGAAGCGTTTGCCACCCGGAAAGTCGAATACCGGTTTTATAATATTCCCTCCATTGGCCTCTATACGCTGTTGAGTTGTGGCTAAGTCCGGGCTGTAAAATACCAGTAATGCCCCACCATTAGCAGTAACGGAGGCAAGCTCCGACTGATAAAAGCCGCCTACAATGCCTTTATCCGACATTCCGCATCAAATTCAGGAATAAATCTCTTGGTATAATGTGCCAAGTACATCAATGATCACCTGCTGGC
>CATMRP010000094.1 GCA_950073835.1 uncultured Alteromonadaceae bacterium | reverse complement strand
ACTGCTACCAAAATAACAGTGCCCACCAACCTGTTCTTTAACGCTGCCGCCACTACCTGTGATCCTGTTATGAGTTTGCTGTATTGTGCGGTAACGCCAGGATATCTGCAACTGTATGAAAAGAACCTACCACTAAAATAAGGTCTTTGCTGTGTGCATCCTGACGAGCAGCCTCATAAGCCTCGGTTACAGCCGCGAACAAACGCCGCTGAGTATTTTCTACGGCTGCCGCCAATTTTTCTGCTGGCAATCCGCGAGGACCGTGCGTTGAAGCCAGGTACCACTGCGGCGCGAAACGCTTAAAAGGGGCCAGCGAAGCCGCGGGCGCTTTGTCGTTAAGCATGGCCACCACAATATGCAGGCGCTCAAATGTTTTGCTATCGAGCCACTCAGCGAGTGATTCGGTGGCCTGCGGGTTATGACCAACATCCAGATAGGTAGCTGGCTGTCCGGCAATCAGCTGGCGCCGCCCTGGCAACTGTGTGTTGGCAACGGCCTGTTGCATAGTCATATCGCTAACAATGAAGCCAGCATGCTTGAGCACAGCCAGCGCTGTTGCAACATTGTTCAGCGGAATAGCAGTATCCGACAGTTTTAGCGACTGCTCTGCAGCATTAAAAGTAACTCCACCATCCGTACTTCGGGTAATGCTAAAATCGTCATTTCGCCACCAGGCATCGGCATTCAGGGCCTTAACCGCTTCGCGCAGGGTATGTGGGGGCTCCGGTTCGCCGATCACCACTTTACCGCCATGGCGAATGATACCGGCCTTCTCCACGGCAATCTTTTCCCGGGTGTCACCCAGCCAGTCCTGGTGATCAAGACCAATACTGGTTATTACCGCGCAATCCGGGGTAATAATGTTAGTAGCATCCAGCCGCCCACCCAGGCCTACCTCAAGCACAACCACGTCGAGCTCTGCAGCCATCAGCATCAACATAGCGGCCAGGGTACCAAACTCGAAATAAGTTAAGCTGATGTCGCCACGGGCTTTTTCTACCTGTTCAAAAGCATCACAAAAGGCCGCGGCGTCGGGTAACGCGCCGTTGATACGAACGCGTTCGCGGTAGTCAAGTAAATGCGGTGAGCTGTAAACGCCCACTGACCGGCCTTCAAGGAGCAAGGCATTTTCAATTAGTGCAGACGTGGTGCCCTTACCATTGGTACCACCAACGGTGATAACCCGGGAGTCGAAACGAAGATTAAGCCGTTGCGCTACCTCGTTTACGCGATCCAGCCCCATATCAATAGCGCTGGGATGAATGGACTCAAGATACTCGAGCCATTGCGGCAGTGTTTTACTCATAAGAGATAAAAAGCCCTGACTTAATCAGGGCGATGTAATTTGGCCAGCACGCCATGCAGCTTATCGCGCATCTCGCGGCGATCCACAATCATATCGATTGCCCCTTTCTCCAGCAGGAACTCACTGCGCTGGAAGCCTTCAGGCAGCTTTTCACGCACGGTCTGTTCGATAACCCGCGGACCAGCAAAACCAATCAAGGCTTTGGGTTCTGCTACATTGATATCGCCAAGCATCGCTAAGCTGGCCGATACGCCGCCCATGGTCGGGTCGGTCATCACCGAAATGTAGGGTAAGCCCTTCTCGCTCAGCTTGGCCAGCGCCGCTGAGGTTTTAGCCATTTGCATTAATGACAGCAACGCTTCCTGCATCCGTGCACCACCACTGGCAGAAAAACACACCAGCGGGCAATTAGCGGCAATGGCCGCATTCACTGCTGCAACAAAACGAGCGCCAACCACCGACGCCATAGAGCCGCCCATAAAGGCAAACTCAAAGCTGGCAACCACAATCGGCATGCCTTTAAGTTTACCCTGCATTACGATCAACGCGTCTTTCTCGTTAGTCGATTTCTGGGCTGCCGTGATACGGTCTTTATAACGTTTGGAGTCTTTAAACTTCAGTACATCCTGCGGCTCAAGATCGCCAGCCAGTTCCTGACGGTCACCGGCATCGAGGAAGGCGTCCAGTCGACGACGGGCACCAATACGCATGTGATTGTCACATTTCGGACAAACCTCCAACTGCTTTTCCAGATCCTGCTTATACAGCACGGCCTGACAGCCATTACATTTTGTCCATATACCTTCAGGAACGTTACCTTTGGTGGAAGTTTGTGTCTTTGGAAGTATTTTTTGAATCCAGCTCATGCCAGAGATGTCCTTTTAGCTAACCTGTTACACCCGGCTTTTTATGTTTGTTCGTGCCCGGTACAGGATGATGAAATAATAAACGATGGATGTTATCCACATATGGCGTCATATTAGAGCATATTCAACGCAATAGCGAAAAATAAAACTGGTCTAAGAAGTACGAATATTTATACGTATAAACGGCTTTATTGGCATGGCCTAATGGATATTGCTGTTAATTTGCTCAATGAGTTACCGGACGACCCCACGACGCTTAATTATCCGGTAAAAACAGTGGGCCAAGCACCGCACGCGGTAAACCGAAAGAGGCAGGGTAATCCACATCCACCAGATATAAGCCATTGGGTTTTGCTGTTGCGGCAGCCTGGGTTCGGTCTTTACCAGCCAGCAAAGTAGCAATCCAGTTGAGGGGCTGATGGCCGCTGCCAATTTCTATCAGCGACCCCACAATGTTGCGCACCATGTGATGTAAAAATGCATTGGCACTGATATCCACAATCACATAACAGCCCTGGCGGGTAACGGTTACCCGGGTGACATTTCTAAACGGCGTTTTAGACTGGCAAAGTGATGCTCTGAAAGCACTGAAGTCCTGCTCACCCAGTAATGCCTGAGCCGCCTCATGCATGCGTTTTTCATCTAAATCGCGGTGCACATGGGTCACCCCGTGGTGCAAAATTGCCGGGCGCATTTTATGGTTATAGATGAGGTAACGATAACGCCTGCCAGTTGCTGAAAAACGCGCATGAAATTCATCACTGACCTCACAACACCACTTCACGGAAACCGAATCCGGCAGATTCGCATTGACGCCCATGGTCCAGGCTTTGAGCGGCCGCGCTACCTCACAGTCGAAATGCACCACCTGACCAGTAGCGTGAACGCCGGCATCGGTGCGTCCGGCGCACTGCACCTCAATGGTGGTGTTGGCTACTGTCGACAGCGCTTTTTCTAAATAGCCCTGCACACTGGGCACTTCCTGCTGTCGTTGCCAGCCAAAGTGCTGGGCACCATCATATTCAATACCAAGGGCTATTCGGGTCATATCTTCTGTTGCTTTGCGTTGCTATGAGGCGCGTAAGTGTACGTAAAGCGAAGCCGTTGGGCAATCCGCATAAACCGGAAGATTGGCATTTGCTGGCAGGAATTCAGGGCAAAGCAGCAGCTTTGCCCCGCTGATTTATGTTTACTTACGATAGTCCACACCACTGTTTGCGGCGTACCAGGCAAACAAGGTGTAAATGGTGGTATTCACTTTCAGGGCATCCTGGTCCACCTTATCGAGGGTGTCGTTTTCGGTGTGATGGTAGTCGAAATAATCGAGGCCGTCTGGTGCAAAGTTAAACGCCGGCTGCCCCGCCTCGCCCAGCAAGCTCATGTCCGACTGGCCTTTGGCGGTATTAGTACTGGCCAATCCCACACCCATGGGCGCCAGATAGTTGGCGAAGTCACGCACCGATGCCAGGGCTTGAGGCCCTACTCCCGGCTCCAGCTCATAGATACGTCCGTTGCCGAAATCCCACTCGGCGCCTAGCATATGCTGGGGCATGTCTGCTTTGTGTTGCGCCACATAATCGCGCACACCTACCAGACCAATTTCCTCAGCAGCAAACAAAATAACCCGAATAGTGCGCGCCGGACGTTGCTCCATCCCGGCAATGTAATGCCCGGCCGCCAGCACAATGCCAATGCCGATGCCATCATCAATAGCACCAGTACCTACGTCCCAACTGTCGATATGTGCGCCCAGGGTAATCAGCTCGTCAGGTTGTTCAGCGCCGGTCACCTCACCAATAACATTAGCGATAGTGACTGTGTCTCCGGTTGGGCCGCTGGCGCTGGTATTTAACGAAAACGTGACTGGCTGTTCACGGCGTAACATATTTTCCAACAGATCCGCATCAGGATTTGATAACGCCACCGCGGGTATTTTTACCACTCCCTCTTCGTAACGCATCATCCCGGTGTGACCTATGCGGTTGGTGTCTGTGCCTACCGAGCGCATAATAAAGGCCATCGCGCCTTTTTTAGCCGCTGCCGAGGCGCCAGCCACTCGGGCACCAACGGCTTTACCATAGCCATGACCATCAATATGGCGTTCCATTCGGTATCCCACATATGCGATTTTGCCTTTAAGGCTGCCTTGTGGCGCAGCTTGTAGTGCGGTTAAATCATCAAAGTAGGCCACTTCAGCGTTGATGGGCTGGCCATTGGTACCAACACTGCCGCCCAGTGCGATAGCGACTACTTTATGGGGATAAGGTGCGGTGATGCTGGCGGTGAGGTCGCCGCGCTGCCACAATTGCGCCTGGCTTTCCTCAACCCACACATTATCAAAGCCCAGTGCCTTCATTTTTGCCACCGCCCAGTCGGTTGCCGCATCGGCTCCCGGCGTGCCAACCATTCTGGCCCCCACTTCGGTGGTTAAGGACTCGACAATGTCATAAGAAAGGGTGGATGAACTGACATCCTGTTTAATGATGTCGAGTAATTCGGTTTGCACTGTTTGCCGTGCTTTGAGACCCGGTGATGCCAGGCCGATGGCAGTAAGACCAATTGCCGCGGCTAACAGGGTGACTAATTTATTTTTCATTATTATCAGCGTCCGTCGTTTGAAATGTTATTTCCCGAATTTATTGTGCGCCAAATATTGAATGTAAAGAATGCTAATGCCATGACTGGCCGAAAAATTCTGACGAAGAAGAAGGCCTGTAATACGGTTTGATGGTGGCCGGCCAAAAAACCGTTAAGGCCTGCTGGTGCGGCTAAAAATTTGTTTCTAAAATCACCCCACCTTTCGTTGCTGAGCCTGATACCCACTCCCCGATCGGCGTGGTAGACGCGCCTGAGTGAAATTTCTTAGCGGTTATCCACCACAGATACCATTTACCAGTTTGGTTATCGAGTATCGGTGTTGCAAACTTAAATTCGTCCCAGCGATAATGCCAGGTTGTTTTTGTTCCGGTCAGGGTAATCTCTCCGGCCAGACTGATATCGATGTCGTTATATTCTTCCTCCGACAATTCCTTTTCCCGCTGCACGATGTTTTCTGTAGTAATCACTACCGGCCCATGCCGGCCGAATTGATAACGCGGGGTCGCCAGAATCGCTTCGGCAATACGAATGAGCTCACTGTCGGTTGATTTGGCCGGGGGTAATCCGCGCTCGCCTACAATTTTATCGCGTAAGGCGCTGTAGCGTTGCCGCACCTGCTCAATATAAGCAACCCTGTCGGTAATTGCTTTATTAGGCGTGTTCCCCATCGCTTTTTGGTACGCCACAAATGTGTTAGCGATTGCCATTTGACGCTCAAAGCCAGCAAACATCTTTGCTTCTGCACCTTCGTTCAGAAAATAATTTGACTGATCTGATGGGTCATTAGGATCAATCTCGTTATATGCTAACAACTCTTTGCCCTGCATCTCCGCCACCTGACGAAGGTTCTGCTCGGTCGTAGTGACCGCATCATTAACCTTTCTTATGGTAGTGTTAGCCATGTTGGTTAATCGGCCAACATCCTGCTTATCATAATTGGCGCCACTTTGTACTGTTCCGGAATTCACCGGTAAGTAGGCCGTTTGGGCGATCTCTGTTAAAGCAGTCAACGCTTTTTCTGCCGTGCCTTTAGCCAACCCTGCAGTATTTATCCATTGTCTCGCCTGGGCTTCACTAAAGGGCGCCTGTAACCAGCCTGGCGCCGGATTTTCACGCAACGCCTGCTCGATGTTTGTTAGGCGGCTCTGAACATTTCCGGTTTGTTGCACCTGCTTATTACTCTGGTTAATGCCAAATTGAATTAAGTTAGCAAACTCCTGCAATTTTTGGCTGGCGGCCATCACATCCGGATCATTCACCTGAGGGTATTTCGCGAGCGCTTGTTTATGCCGCTCGTAAGACTGTTGCCATCGTTTAACATAAGCGGGATCCTGAAAAGGCTTTACGCCATTCTTATCCAACTCCTGCATAGCACTGGTGATATCTCGGGTAATTTTTTTCACTCTTACCCGTTCGCCCGACACCAGCGGTCGCGGCTGGGCCTGTGGTGCCTTAGCGTGGAGCGTAAATGTGGGGAAAGCAGAAAGACACAAGGTGGTGGAAATGAGTAATACAGGGATAAAACGCATGAGTCATTCCTTTGTGATAAACGTTATCAGCCGTTTCCGTGGCTGCGGCATGCTGTTCACTATTCAATCGAATGATGGTAGCTAATTTTGATTGCGAATTGCAACAAAGAAAAGCCGAAACAGAAAAATGGGTATTCAGCCAGGCGTCAGGGTACCCGGTAGAGCGTGGTGAGTTCACCGTCGGAACTTTTAAACGTAAACGTTTCAGCACTCAGCTCAATAATTTCATCACACCAGAACTCCCCGACGAAGTCGGTAATAGGGCTGGATTCGGTAATGGTAAGACAGGAGAAGGTACCGAACTTCACCTTCACTTCATATTCAGCCCGTACTTTATAGCTGAAGTCAGTCTCAGGATAAGCGCCCCACGATACCAGCGTGCCATCTTTCAGGTACTTATCGTAGCCCCAGAAGGTTTTGCCGCCATCTTCAGAGTTGCCCCAGGTGCCAATCAGTAGTGATGTGTCAATCTGTCTGGCAAAGGTTCCGCATGCCAGGCTCAGCAGCATCATGCAGATCAATAATTTCATCACTGGCTTTGTCATTACATTGCCTGCATTACAAGGTTTCGATGAGTTTTCTGGCTTCTGCCTGTTGCGCTTCAGAGCCTTTAGTCATAACTTCTTCAAGCAACTCTTTGGCCGCTTCCGGATCATCCATTTCAATGTAAACCCGGGCGAGGTCGAGGTTAGCGTTTTGTCCTGCGTCTTTATCAATATCGAATACGTCATCGTCGTCGCTGACACCGCTGAACTCAGACAAACTGACATCAAGGTCCAAATCTTTCTCATCTTCCGCATCCGGCACATCGTCGGCTTCCGCCATGAGGGTTTCTACATCAACGTATTCGTTCTCAGCCGAGGCAGGTTCTTCCGCCCCCGGCTCCTCATCTGTCGATTGCTCACCGTCACTTTCTGGCTGTTCACTAAACAGTGCGTTTAGATCAAGGTCCGGATTATCCAGTGCCAGCTCTTCGATATCCGTTTCTGACTCACCTTCATCCTCGCTGTCAATGGCACCGAGCAACTCGTCAAATTCGCTGTTATCCAGCTCATCCAGAATGGCCGCCTCTTCGCCTGAATCGCTGTCATTAAGCCACTCATCAAGTCCAGGAACATCCTCAAGCTCGTCGAAATCACCCGGGCGGCTGGAACGCTCTTGCTCAGTGTCACTCTCTCCCGGTAATACGCCATCCTGCTCCTGTTCCAGTTCGAAGCTATCGATTTCACTCTCAAAATCTTCCAGAGCCTGATCGAGAATGTCGTCATCGATATCGTCTGATTGCTCAGGTTCTGCTGATTCTGTTTCACCGGAAAACGACGGAATGTCGTCCATCATCTGCCGGTCAAATTCAGCCAGGGCTTGCTCTAAGGCGTCATCACTCAGATTGTCAGTGTTATCAGTATCTTCACCTGGCTCTGGCTCTGGCTCTGGCTCTGGCTCTTCAGAGTCGATACCGGCTTCTGTTGATTCAACCCCTTCCGATATTTCATCTGACGTGTCTTCGGTGGTATCTTCCACTGTAACGTCTTCATCTGGGCTGTAAGCCGGTTCGGCGCTATCCAGCTCATCCAGCTCTTCGGTCAGCGCCTGGGTTTGTTCATCCTCATCGCCCGCCTCGTCTTCGTCGGCGCTCAACTCAGCCAACAGATCGTCTGTTAACGGATCGTCAAAATCGTCGCTCTCTTCAACCTGCGCTTCATCAATGTCAGACGTTTGTTCTGCATCCGATGTCAGTGCTGCCTCATCAGCTTCAACTTCCACCACGTCGTCATCATCTTCACTTTGCTCAAGTTCACTGAGCAACTCGCGGGTGAGGTCGTCCTCAAGGTCTGATTCATCAAAGTCATCGGCCTCTGCATCCAGCGCGGTATCTTGTGCGTCTTCACTGTTTTCCGGCTCGTCTTCTGGATCGCCTTCAAGCTCTTTTAGCAGTTCATCTGTCAGGTCATCACTGACTTCCTGCTCAAACTGCGCCTCATCGATTTCTTCGTCTGCTGCAGCTAACGTTTCATCTATTGACTCTTCTTCCGGCAATTCTGCTTCCAGCTCGGCCAGTAATTCATCGGATAACGGATCGTCAAAGGCATCGGCATTTTCGATGTTATCAAAATCGATTTCATCAAGATCTTCGGTAATCTCGTCGAGACTTTGCAGTTTTGATTCATCACTTTCGGCATTTTCAGAGGCGACAGGGTCTGCAAGCAAATCAGCTTCTTCGTCATCTTCATCATCCAGATCGCCCGCCAAATCGCCCATCATTTCGATTTGGTCCATCTCACTGATAATGCTGTCAGTCAGACGGTCGAGAGCCTGCGACTGCTGGGTGATCTCATCATCCAGTTTTTCCAGCATTTCATCGCCTACCGGACCATCGTCTACCGGCAAATTGGCTTTCTCTTCTTCGCTGAGTTTATTTTCTTCCAGTAAATCATCAATTGAGATTTCCGGCGCCTCTTCCTCGTCGGCCTCGCCGGACTCGTCGGCCTCTGTCGCGCCCTGCTGAGCTGCTAAAATGGCGTCGATATCATCGGCATCAGTTATGTCACTGCCGTCTTCTTCTACTTCTGCTTCTGGAGTGGGTTCCGGTGTCGGTTCAGACTGATAAACCTGCTCCGGGTCCTCAAGCAATGCCGCCAGTTCCTCGTCTGAGGTTTGTTCTGGATCTTCTGGCTCATCTTCTACGGCTTGTTCCGAGAAGTCGGCCAGGTCGTCATTGCCTTCATCCTCGTCGAAGTTATCAAGTAAGTCATCATCATCCGACAGATCGATAGCCTCGTCAGATTCCTGGTTACTAAATTCATCATCAAACAGACTATCGAGGTCATCCTGATCCAGTGCCGTATCCCCTTCCTCGAAGGACTCTTCTTTGGACTCATCAGGTACCAGCATGTCATCGTTCAGGTTGGCAAAACTGTCGTCGTCATTGAGAGACTCTTCCAGTTCTGTAGACAACACGTCATCAAGCAGATCGTCATCGTTAAACAACTCTTCGTCCGACAGCTCATCACCACCTAGCTCAGACTCAAGGGCGGTAGACAGATCAGCAATCCCCTCCTCGGGCTCAGGCGCCGTCTCTTTTGGCGGCAGCGTAATCTCTTCTGCGGGCTTTGATTTGCGTTTCATTAACCACACAATCAGTCCGGCAATGGCAGAAAACGTTAGTAGGCCGGTGCCTGCAATCAGCGCCATAGGGCTGGTCAGGGCTTGCATAAACGAATTTGACTGCTCAGCTTCTTTAGCGGCTTTTTCGCTCAAAATCAGTTCGCGCAACTCGCGCTGCAAAGCAAGCTGTTCGTCCACCTTCACTTCAACTTCATCATCAACCCGACCGCGCAAGGCACTCAGGTCTTCATTGATTTTCTCAATGCGTTCGTAAAGCTTACGATTATCGTCCAGCAGCATCTGTACACTGTCGATGGAGGCAGCAAATTGATCCCGCAGTTCTTCAAACTGACGGGCCTGAGAGGCGTCAATCTGGCTGAGCTGTTGTTCCAGTTGGGTTTTGGTTTGGGTCAGGTCATCCTGATTAACCAAGGGTACCGGTGGTTTGAGGTTTTTCAGGCTGTCGCCGGGTTGACTGGCCATGCGGGCAAAGGCGGCATCATCAGCTTCGGCTTTCTGACGGGCTTTTTCTTTATCGATACGGGCAATGTAGCGCTCGGATGGCAACTTTAGGGTTGCGCCATCTACCATCAGATTCAGGTTGTTCTGTTCAAAGGCATCCGGGTTGAGTTCATAAATTGCCACCATCACCTGATAGATAGACAGGTTAGGATTCTGCCGATAGCGGCTGGCTACCCGCCACAGAGTATCATTCGCGTCGATGGGCCCGAACACTACACCAGAATACTGGTTAGTTGCGTCTTTTGGGCCTCTGAGTGGCGTATTTTGTGCGGCAACCGGATCGCTGACTAAGCTGATCAACATCATCAGTAGTATGCAGCCGGTTAAATGCAATTTCATAGCGTTCCTTTTTTGCCCTCAAGCGTCATGTGCCGGATGTCATCATCACGGTTCACATTCGCGGTGCCAGCCCTTACTTTAGCGCGCTAAGGCTGGCCTGTTTGTTGTTATGTTGGCAATTTTCCCCCGGTAACTGCAGCGGGGACGGCTTTGGTGATTAACCTTGCCAGGTTTGATTCACCTTGCTTCGTTGTAAGCCTTTATCAGCCAGTTTCTGGCTCTTTTCACTTAGTAAAATATAAACCAGTTGCCCGGGTCGATCTAGAAAATGTTGCAGGTTGATTACTAATCGAACCAATTTATAGCCGTAAGTCTAAAAGCATCCAACGCTAAAACCAACAAAAGCGGGAACCAGCCCGCTTTTGTATTATCGACCAAATTGGTCAGAAGTTTAGAACGCTCAGCGCGTTAGCTTACAAATAATCGCGGATCAGTACTTCGGCGATTTGTACGCTGTTAGTTGCAGCACCCTTACGGATGTTGTCAGACACAACCCACATGTTAATGCCATTCGGGTGTGTAATGTCGTTGCGAATACGCCCAACGTGGACTTCATCGTTGCCACTGGCACTGCTCACCTGGGTCGGGAATTCCTCGCGGGTGCCGTACACTTTGACGCCCGGCGCATTGGCCAGCAATTGTTTTACTTCTTCAGCATCGATCGGCTGACGGGTTTCAATGTGGATGGCTTCACCATGACCAAAGAACACCGGTACACGTACCGCTGTAGGGTTAACCAGAATGGTGTCGTCACCCATGATTTTCTTGGTTTCCCATGACATTTTCATTTCTTCTTTGGTGTAATCGTTGTCCATAAAGACATCGATTTGCGGGATCGCATTAAAAGCAATCTGACGGCTGAAAGCTTCCGGCGTGATTTCGCGTGCGCTCAGCAGATCGGCTGTTTGCTTGGCCAGTTCTTCCATGGCAGATTTACCCGCACCAGAAACAGACTGGTAAGTACATACGTTAATGCGCTCAATGCCCACAGCGTCCTGGATTGGCTTTAACGCCACCAGCATCTGAATGGTAGAACAGTTCGGATTGGCAATGATATTGCGGTTACGGAAATCCGCCAGTGCATGGGCATTTACTTCCGGCACTACCAGCGGGATATCCGGCTCATAACGGAAATGTGAGGTGTTATCGATAACGATACACCCGGCTTCTGCGGCGCGCGGGGCAAATTCCGCCGACACACTGCCACCGGCAGAGAAGAAACCAAACTGCACCTGAGTCCAGTCAAATTCTTCGGCATCCAGCACTTCTACTTCTTCGCCCTTAAACGTGATCGTACCGCCGGCAGAACGTTTACTGGCTAACGGATACAGTTTTGCAACCGGAAACTTCCGTTGTTCCAGAATTTCAATCATGGTCTGACCAACCAGACCGGTGGCACCAAGAACGGCAACGTTAAAGGCTTGTGACATAGTAGGTTAAGCTCCTAATACTCTAACTTGGCAGGTATCTGCCCTTTAAAAAAACTGACTTTTTCTGTTCTGTCGTTATTTTAGGTTAAAGCCTAATTTTGCAAGTTGCGTTGCAATCGCTGAGTCCGGTTGCCGCGAAAATTCAACCTGATGGCCAGCTAATTCGCGACGAACTCTGTATTGTTTTCGCATGGCAGTGAAACTCGTTGGCCCTGCCAGCCCCTGACGAAAATTATTATTGTCTTCTGTTACATCGTAAACCGACAGCACGAGTGCTATGGCGGGGGCAAGATTGTCGCCTTGATCGCTGCATAATTCAAGGTCTACGTGTAAATTTGGCCGTTCAGGTAAAAAATCATCCAGTGATTTCTCAGGTGTTAGTCCGACCAGGCCACAAATGGCTTCGTACACCATCTGGGTGCCGGAGTATTTGCCTTCCAGACTGTGCCCGGCAATGTGCGGCGTCGCGAGCCACAGATACTGCAGTAAATCGGTGTCAATATCCGGCTCATTGGCAAACACATCCAGCACTACCGTTGGGCCATTGCCCGCCATTAAGCGCTGCTTTAACGCCACTTCGTCTATCACCTCACCACGACAGGCATTGATCAGCAATTGCGCAGCGCTCAAATGATTCAGCACCTCTGCATCAATCATTTTATCGGTAGGGTAATCCCCCTCTGGTACTAAAGGCACATGCAAGGTGATTACGTCGCAATTGAGGATCGTCTGCCAGTCGGTAAAGATGCGCTCATCGCCCTGCTCTGCCAGTGGTGGGTCGAACAACACATAGTCGATACCCAGGGTGTCGAGTAAGCGCGATAACGCGCTGCCTACGTGCCCGGCTCCCACAATGCCTACCCGGGCACGTTTGAGATCGGTAATGCCTGCAAGGTGCGCATTACACAGCACACTTAGCACGTACTCAGCCACTGCCTGGGCATTACATCCGGCAGCCGACATCCAGTAAATCCCCTGCGCGTCCAGGTAACGGGTATCCAGATGATTTATCCCCGCGGTTGCCGTACCGACCAGCGTTAAACGATTGGCACAAGCCAGCAATTCAGGCGTCACCCGGGTGGTCGAACGCACAGCCAGTACGTCTACATCCACCAGTTGTTCAGGCGTTAAGGTGCCAACGTCATAACCTGAAGCTGCACCAATAGTGCCAAAATATTCTGCTGCCAGCGGCAGGGAGTTTTCGTAACGTATTTTCATGAGGTGGGAGTTTATCGCAAGTTCGCAGGGAACCGAAAAACTATTCAGTGCGGTTTAACAACAAATGGGAATAACGGCCGGAGCGTACGCTCCGGCTGAATGGCTGCGCTTATTTCTCGAAGCGTTTCATAACCAGCGACGCATTGGTACCACCAAAACCGAAGCTGTTAGACATCACGGTGTTCAGTGTGGCTTCGCGGGTAGCGGTTACCACGTCCAGGCCAGCAGCCGCTTCGTCAAGGTTATCAATGTTGATCGACGGTGCAATAAAGCCGTGCTTCATCATTAACAGACTGTAAATGGCTTCGTTAACCCCAGCTGCACCCAACGCGTGACCTGTCAGCGATTTGGTCGAGGCCAGCGGTACACCGGATTGGCCGAAGACTTCCTGAATCGCAGCCAGCTCTTTTACATCGCCAACAGGAGTGGAAGTACCGTGAGTATTGAGGTAATCGATTGGAGCGTCAACGCCTTGCAGCGCCAGTTGCATACAGCGCACTGCGCCTTCGCCTGATGGTGCAACCATGTCGTAACCATCAGAGGTGGCACCATAGCCAACCACTTCAGCATAGATAGTGGCGCCTCGGGCCAGCGCGTGTTCAAGTTCTTCAACCACTACCATACCGCCACCGCCAGAGCTGACAAAACCGTCGCGATCAGCGTCATAGGTACGTGATGCTGTGGCCGGGTTGTCATTATATTTGGTCGATAACGCGCCCATAGCATCAAACTGTCCAGACAGAGCCCAGCTCAGTTCTTCACCGCCGCCGGCAAATACCACATCCTGCTTGCCCAGTTGGATCAGTTCCAGCGCATGACCGATACAGTGAGCACTGGTGGCACAGGCTGAAGAAATAGAATAGTTAACACCTAAAATTTTAAACGGTGTAGCCAGACAGGCAGAGACGGTAGACCCCATACAGCGCGGCACCATATATGGCCCAACACGCTTAACGCCTTTTTCTCTGATAACGTCTGCGGAACCCACCTGATTGAACGACGAACCGCCGCCAGAACCGGCAACGATACCAGTACGAATATTAGAAACCTCAGACTCTTCCAGCCCGCTGTCGGCAACTGCCTGTTGCATAGCAACATAAGCATAGGCTGCGGCATCACCCATGAAGCGCATGGCTTTGCGATCGATATGCTCTTTAAAATCGATATCCACATTGCCCCACACCTGACTGCGCAGGCCCATTTCTGCAAACTCTTCGGAAAAGGTAATACCAGATTTGCCTGCTTTGAGTGAGGCGGTAACTTGTTCTTGATTTATGCCGATACTGGATACAATACCCAGCCCTGTAATAACTGCTCTTCTCATAATTATCCTTTTGCGTTAGTGCCGCATATGGTAATGATTTTATGACACTAAGTGGTCTGCTCTTTTGCGACCCTGTTCTACGTGATTTGGTAGCAAATTTCCACCACAATCCAAGATTTTTACCATTGTAGTGTATTTCGACCACGATGTCGGCTTCAGGTTCGATTTCTATCTTGCGCTGATGAATACTGTTATTATAGCGCGCTTTCAACGATTGACCCGAACCACCACGCTATGAATAAACGCCTGCAAGCTGCTAACGTCCATTTCAACGAGTCCGGAACGCCTGTGGCAGACAGCTTTGATGACGTCTATTTTTCTAACGACAGCGGCTGTGATGAAACCATGCATGTGTTCATTAATGGCAACGATCTGTTGGAGCGCTGGTTAAACTGGCAGGCAGCGCATTTTGTTATTGCCGAAACCGGGTTTGGGACCGGCCTGAACTGCATCATTGCCATGCAGCAATTTAAACAGTTCAGAGCGGCAAACCCGACGCACCCGCTTAAACGGTTAATTATTCTGAGCACCGAAAAATTCCCGCTGACGGTAGCCGACTTGCAAAATGCGCTGGCGGTTTTCCCGTCGGTTAGCGATGAAGTCCATGCGCTGGCAGAACAATATCCTCCTGCACTTGCCGGCTGTCACCGCATGAATTTCGATGCCTGGCATAGCAGTATTGATTTATGGCTGGGGGATGTGCACGAATTACTCCCGCAATGGCACTGTCCGCAAAATGGCCTAGTGGACGCCTGGTTCTTAGACGGCTTTGCCCCCAGTAAAAACCCTCAGATGTGGACCGAGGCGCTATTCAGTCAGATGGCACGCTTGAGTAAAACTGGCGCAACCCTGGCTACCTTCACCGCCGCGGGGGTGGTTAAGCGCGGCTTAAAAGAGGCTGGTTTTGCGATAGCCAAACGAAATGGCTTCGGCCGTAAGCGCGATATGCTCACCGGCAGTCTGGCCAATCCCCCCGCTAACCGGGTTAGCACGCCCTGGCATTACCGGTATCCCGACTCGCCAGCCAGTCCGGCGCAACACATCGCGATTATCGGTGCTGGCCTTGCCGGCTCAACCCTGGCGCTGGCGCTGTGTCAGCGCGGTATCACAGTGAGTTTATTTGGTCAGGCCCCTGCCCCGGCAGATGGTGCCTCGGGCAATCGCCAGGGCGGCTTTTATCCGCAACTTCAGGCCGATCAGAGTAACCCTGCCCTGATCCAGGCTCATGGCTTTTTATACGCCAGACGCTACTACGATACCCTGGCGGCAAAAGGACTGAACTTTACCTGGCAAGCCTGTGGTGTACTACTAATGGGATTCAGTGAAGAAGTGCAAAAGCGCCAGCAAAATTTGCTGCAAAAAAACCTGTGGCCAGCACAGCTCATTGAGCCGGTAAACGCCGCGAGGGCCACAGAATTAAGTGGCGTTGACATTCACGGCGAAGGGCTGTTTGTCCCGCAAGGCGGCTGGTTATGCCCCGCCGAGGTGGTTGCCGCTCAGCTTGAGGCGGCTCGTAAAAGTGGCTTACTTAAAGAGTTTTACAACCAGCGCGTGACGTTATCCAACGATGGCCGAAAAGTAGAGCTTGTTGAGGATGGCAAACAAATTAGCGCAGACCGGGTGGTGATTGCCGCCGGTCATGAATGTGCCGAAATAGCCGAACTGGCGCATTTACCACTGCGCCCGGTGCGCGGTCAGGTCGAGGCCGTTCCCGCACAAGCACCGCTAAACGAGTTAAAAACTGTACTTTGTCATAAAGGTTACTTAACGCCCGGTTGGAATGGCCGCCATGCGCTTGGCTCCACCTATGTTAAAGGTGATACCAGCACCACCAGCAGAAAAGAAGAAAGTGAGCAAAACCTTGCCACCCACGCCAAAGCGCTGGCGGGTTATCACTGGGCACAATCGATTGAACATGATCATACTGCCAGGGCTTCTATACGCCTGGGCAGTGCCGATCATCAGCCTGTGGTGGGTGCAGTTATCGCGCCGCAAAAAACCACCAAACGCTATCGCGACTTATATAAAGGTAAGCATAACAGTCAGTATGAAATAGCCACCGATGACCAGGCGTTACTGGTGCTGACCGGGCTGGGTTCGCGAGGGCTCACCACAGCGCCGCTGATGGCAGAAATACTGGCCAGTCAGCTTTGTCATGAGCCGTTGCCGATGAGCGAACCATTGTTGCAGGCGCTGGCCCCAGAAAGGTTTATGCTACGCACATTCCGGCGCCCGCCTCAGGCGTAGGTTTATTCGGTATCCAGCACCGGAGCCATGGGCACCAGTGACGTTACCACAAAAGCAGGAATAAACACGTTGGCACTGGCCACTACCCGCTGTTGGTCGATAGAAATGATCCGCGCATTCACATTTACGCCTCGTGGCTGCTCCACCAGCGTGCCGGTGAGGATATGATCCATCTCCATCCGTCTAGCGATACGCCGCCCTTCCCGACTTAACGCCAAATCGCCATAATCGGTCACATCCAGACTATTGGCCAGTTTGAAATCCACTACACCCAGTCCGTATTGTTGCAACTCAGCAATCAGGTATTCAGACAGCTGATTGCCCAACACGGTGGTTTCCCGCAGGGAACGGTTAAGCCGCACAAAACTGGCGATACCTATAAGCTCGTCGGTATTCACCTGCACCGAACCGTCCATTAATGCCATAGCCAGGCTGGCCGCATAGTCATTTAATGATTTGTGGGTCATACCGGGTGTGAAGCCGGTTTGCAATGGATCCTGATAGCCTCGCACATTTTGCTCAACCCGGTACATTTCTATGTCGCGGGAATCCGGCCGGTACTCAAGACCACTGTCTTCAGGCGGGCGTACCTGGGTCTGCCCCGCCGGCGGCGGTACTTCATCATCGTTGCCAAACCAGAAGTAACCACTCTTCGGCTGGCTGGCGCAACCGCTGAGTGCCGCCGCGCATAGCATACAGGCCAAAAACTGACGCATGATTACCCCCGGCTTAATTTAACACCATCACGCATACCGCCGCGCTCACTGCCATCACTGGGGATC
>CATMRP010000093.1 GCA_950073835.1 uncultured Alteromonadaceae bacterium | reverse complement strand
AAGGCATTTACCGCTTTAATCTGCGGCCCTTCACGGGTTGCATAGGCATCTGACGTGTACCCCCACCAATCCCAACAGCCCTGCGGATTCATTGGCATGATTAACGATTTTCGGGTTTGCGGGTAAAGCACTACTAACTGGTTGTCATCGGCCCAACGGTTAAGACCGGTTTGCTCAATATAAGCCATATCTACTGCTTCTGCATACTGATTACAACCATGGAAACTCACATGTACGCGGCAGGTTTCGCCATTACTGCATGATGCCGGGATGTAAGCGTAACCTTTTTCGGCCAGAGTGCTGGCATCGTCGCCGGCAATTTCCTGTTGGTCATAGGAAATTACTTCACCTTCTAATACGTCATCAGGCGCATTTAGTTCACCTAACAGAGCGGTAAGTAACTCACCCGCTGCATCATACTCACATTTACCGATATAAGGTGAAGCGGAGTCCAGGCAACTACCACCGGCATCGACGGTGGGAAACACGTGAGAGAAAGGCTTGTCATTGACGTAGGTCAGCTGTTCAGCCGGCACCCACTGTTGATACTGTTGATACAAGGCCTCGCTAACGGCTGAGTTGACCCGCGTGTCGGCAGTACCGTGCAGCAACCAAACGTTGTCGTCTTTTAAGTTAGCCAGCGGTGGAATTTTGCCCGCTTGTTCCCAGCTTTTAGCCTGCGCACTCAGGGCTTTAACATCCAGCGGTGAATTGACTTTATCCACGCACTGGCCAAGCGCTACAGCAATATCGTTCTGGGCACAGTAATAAGGGCCGGAAGCGAGCATGGCCGCGCCGCTGACCTTGTCGCTGTTCGCCAGGTGAAACTGGGTAGCCATAAAGCCACCGGAGGATAAACCCGACACTGTGATAGCATCGGTATCAAGCTGTAAACTACTTTCCTGCTCAGCAATGCTGCCTTGCGCGAAGGCGACAAGGCCAACACCCAAAACCGTTTTAAAGGTTGTTTTCATTAATTAATGTCCCTGTTAATACTGTAAAAAAGCTTCAATTGCATCGGCTTTTTGCTTAATGCTTACCACACCATCGAAATGGCCCAGACTGCCGCTTAGTTCTTCATAGCGACTATCCTTGCCTTGTTGCTGTAAAGTGTCGTGGGCTTTTTGCGCCATATAAGGCATTAATAATAAATCATTTTCGGCCGGTAAAAATAAGGTTTTCGCTTTCACTGAGCGCAGACTCTCACTCAGTGAGTCGCCGTGCCCGGCAAGAAACAGCTGACAGGCGCGCACCAGATAAAGTAAATGATTGGCATCCATTTTTTCCGCCCGGGTACGCGCTCTTTCAGTTAACCAGGTCACTATACTGTGTGATTTACGGATACTGCTTAACGGCCCGGTTTCCAGCGGGTGGTAATTAAGCTTGTCACCCTGCTGATTAAAGTACTCAGGATGCAGGGCTTGCTGGGTGATTAACATCAGCGCAGCAGCAAGGCCATCCACCGGCGGTTCGCTGTCGTAATAGTCGCCGTCCTGCCAGTTTTTATCCAGCCGAATGGGAATGGCCCATTGCTCTAAAGCCGCAGTGGTCCAGGCGTCGCTGTCACCGGTGCCAATCACCGATATCATGCGTGGCACCCAGTCGGGGTAACTGGCTGCCCATTCAAGGGCTTGCATTGAGCCCATGGAAGGCCCGATAACGGCGTGGAGTTTGCTGATCCCAAGGCTTTCCAACACCGCCTTTTGCACGTTAACAAAATCTTTAATGGTGACTACCGGAAAATTCAGGCCGTAAGGCTTTCCGGTATCGGGGTTGATACTGGCCGGGCCGGTGGTGATCACATTAGGATCGTTGGCATTGAGGTTGACCAGACTATCCACGCTGATAACAAAATACTGGTTAGTATCGATGGCTTTGCCCGGACCAATAATCGCGTCCCAATAGCCGGGCGCCGCGTCATCGGGATGATATTTACCGGCCGCATGGGAGTTGGCGGAAAAATAATGCGTAATCAGGATCACATTATCTTTGGCCTGATTAAGTTTGCCGTAGCTTTCCCAGCCTACCTGCAGCGACTTGATTGTTCGCCCGCCAACGGTGGTGTAAGAAGGCATACTAAAGCGTTCTTTGCTGGTCAGTAAGACGTCTTCAGCTGCGGCAGCTACGGCTGGCAAGGCCAGCAGTAGTGTACAGCATATTAAGAAAATCCGTGCCATGGTAACTCCTTAAAACAAACTAAACAGCGCGATAGCCATCGCTAAACCAATGAGCGGTACGACAACGGTTAACGCAGCCACAGAGCCATAGGCGGCTTTGTGCGTTTCATGACAAATTGCCCGAATAGTGGTCACAACGTAACCATTATGCGGTAAAGAGTCCAGTGCGCCGGAGGAGATGGCCACAATACGGTGTAATTCTTCGGGTTCAACGCCACGGTCGATATAGTGCTGACCTATTAATGGCAATACAATTGCCTGGCCACCCGAGGCAGACCCGGTTAAACCGGCAATGACGCTCACCGCCACGGCGGCACCGATAAGTTCGTTACCGGGCAGATTGGCCATCACCTCTACCGTTGCCTGAAAAGCTTCGGTGTTTTTGGCAATAGAGCCAAAGCCTACTACGGCTGCGGTATTACCAATAGCGACCAGTGCTCCGGTGGTACCCGTGTTAACCGCTTTAGAAAGGTCGTGAAAATACTGAAAGTTAATCAGCATCAGAGTTAAAACACCACCAGAAAGGGCCACGATAAGTGCCAGCTGGGCTAGTGATTCGTGTAACCAGAAACTCAGTACCAGAACCACCAGTAGAGGAACTACCCCGGTTAACGGGTGAGGGAGATCGCGAACCGGCACTTTAGGATCGTATGCTCGATCCTCAAACTTTTCACCTTTAGCAATGGCTTTACCTATCATGCGTTTAAGCCACCAGTAGCCAAAGCATGCCATGAAGATTGCCACCACCAGACTGACTTCCCAGCCGGCAAAAGGCGAGGTGCCCAGGTATTTAATCGGGATCCAGTTCTGAATTTCCGGCGATCCGGCTGAGGTCATGGTGAATGTCACCGAGCCAAACGCCATGGTTGCCGGAATAAAGCGGCGGGGCAAGTTGGCGTCTTTAAACAGGCTCAGTGCCATCGGATATACCGAAAAAGCGACCACAAACAAACTTACACCGCCGTAAGTTAAGATGGCACAGGCCAGTACAACCGCCACAACCGCGTGTTTAAAGCCCAGTTTTCCTACTATCCACCGGGCTACAGAATCTGCCGCACCGGTATCTTCCATGAATTTGCCAAATATCGCCCCCAGTAAGAACATAAAAAACCAGGCCGAAATAAAGCCTGCGAAACCACTCATATAAGTGGTGACGAAGTTTGCATCGCCGGTAAACAGGGGAAGGCCGCTAGTCAGCGCGACAATCAGAGCACACACCGGCGCCGCAATGAATAAATTCATGCCGCGTATAGTGAGTACGATAAGCAGTCCCAGTCCACCAACCAGTCCGAGTAAACTCAACATAATGTTACTTTCCTTTGATTGAAATCTGTGACCGCAGACTCTTCATCAGTGGTGCAAAGTGTGGCTCGCATTAACAAATCTGCCCATAGTACGATGGTACTAGTTACGAAATTGTTAAAAGTCTCTACAGTTAACTCGACCGCGTTCTTCAGAAAGATTTTTTGATTTATTAAAACAAGGGACACCCTATGAAACACACATTCGGTAATAAAATAAATTTTAGCCGTACACTCTGCGCTACGGCGGTAACACTGGCCTGCCTGGGCTCGCAAGCTGCTATTGCTCAGGATTCTGAAGACGGAATCGAAAAAGGAAAACTGGAAAAAATTGAAGTTACGGCCCGTAAAACGGTTGAAAGCCTGCAGGAAGTTCCGGTTGCGATTACCTCGCTGGGCGCTGTTGAACTCGGCAATAAAGGGATCAGCGTTTTAACAGAAGTGCAACAATTCTCGCCTAACACTACGCTGCAAACCAGTCGTGGTACCAACTCCACTCTGACCGCCTTTATCCGTGGTCTGGGCCAGCAGGATCCACTGTGGGGTTACGAGCCAGGCGTTGGTATTTATATTGACGATGTTTACGTAGCCCGCCCTCAGGGGGCAGTGCTTGACTTACTTGACGTACAGCGTATTGAAGTACTGCGTGGCCCACAGGGCACACTCTATGGTAAGAACACCATCGGTGGTGCAGTAAAATACGTCACTAAGGACATGGTCGGCGATCCGACCTTCAATATTGAAGGGACCGTCGGCAACTATGGCCGCAAAGACGTGAAGGTTACCGGTCAGTATCCGTTGGTTGAGGATAAGGTTTACCTCGGTTTCGGTTATGCCAACCTCAACCGTGATGGCTATGGTGAGTTCCTGCAAAGTGCGCTGGAAGGGCAAAACCGCGAAAACTATAACAAAGATCTGTGGGCGGCCCGTTTAACCCTGGAAGCGCACATCACCGACGATTTATTCTTCCGTCTGGGCTGGGACAAAACCGAAGATACCTCTAACGCAAAAGGGGGTTACCGTTTACTACCAAGTATCGTTTCTGACGCGCCGGTACCGGATTCGGTATATGATTCCTACACCAGCTTACCAACCTGGAACAAGGTTGAGCTTGAGGGCTATAGCTGGTTAATGCGTTACGATGTGTCAGACAATCTGGAACTGAAATACATAGGTTCACATCGTGAAAGTTATTCACCTACCAATATCGATTTCGACAACACCGCGGTAGACATTTTCGATGTGCCGGCCATTTACGAAGATGAGAACGATACCCATGAATTACAGGCCAACTTACTGGGCGATAACTTTACCCTGGTGAGCGGTTTGTATTATTACGATGGTGAGTCCTGTGGCCAGTTTGAGGCAGTACTTGGATTACTTGGCCGAGCTGCTTTTGGCACGCCGGGACTTACCCGCGAAGTATCCGGCTGCAACAACAGTGAAAGCGTTGCGGTCTATGGTCAGTTAAACTATGACATCACCGATAAACTGTCGGTTTCGGTTGGTGCCCGTTACACCGATGAAGAAAAACAAGCGACCGTTTTTAACGGTTTGGTGTTTGATAATGTTTATCCGGAGTCAGGTTGGATCCCGGGTTATGTCAGACCAGACGGCCAACTGGTTCCACAGGTTTTGGGTAGTGACAGCGACGGCGATGGTGTGTTGGATTCACCGGCAGTAGAAAGCTGGTCGCGCTTTACACCGCGTGTTGGTGTGGAATATCAAATGTCCAGAGACACTATGTTCTTCGCCAGTTACTCGCAAGGGTTCAAGTCAGGGACTTTTAACCCACGTGCAACCATCAATGAACCGGGCGTAAGACCCGAAGTGGTTGATTCTTATGAGATTGGCATGAAAAGCGATGTAACAGACAGCTTCCGTGCTAACGTGACCTTGTTTGCCTACGACCACAGTGACCGTCAGTACATTGGTATCGAAGGCGGCAGCGATGACCCGACCGCTTTGGAGCAACGTTTGCGTAATGCGGCGGAAACCGCAGCAAAGGGTGCTGAAGTGGAGCTGACGTACGTCGCGACGGAAAATCTGACGTTATCGGCTGCCTATGGTTTCATCGATTTTGAAATCAAAGAAAACAACGCAGTACCGCCACTCATTGGTTTAGCCAGTACGCCGGAAAACACCCTAAACCTGGCCGCCAACTATGCGCTGGATACCAGCATGGGATACTTCAACTTTAATGCGAACTACTACTACCGTGACGATTACCTGCTGTTTGAAACCAGTGATCTGATTCAGCAGGATGCCTACGGTATGGTGAACGTAAGCGTGAATTGGGAAAGTATCGATGGCGACTGGTACGGCGGTATTCATGCAAAGAACCTTACCGACGAAGAATACCTGGTGGGTGGTTATGACTTCGTAACCCGCAACGAAGACGGTAGCTATGGTCCGGGCTTAGGTGGCGACACCACATTGATTGGTTACTATGGTGACCCAATGACTATCCAGTTAACGGTTGGCTATCGCTTCTAATCTGGCAGAGCCCGATTAACAATAAAATGGAAACGGCCAGCCTTTGCTGGCCGTTTTGTTCTTAACATTATGATTCTGCGGTATACTTTATGAATAACGCCATGTTGAGTCAGGTAGAAGTTTTGGATACGCGTATTTTAATTGCTGATGACCATCCCTTGTTTCGCGCTGCCATGCGTCAGGCGATGGTGGATATCGTCGGTGACAACATTACCGAAGTAGCATCATTTTCTGAAGCTTACAACGCGATAGAGGCCGATGATTCACTGGAACTGGTGTTTCTCGACTTAAATATGCCGGGCAACGAAGGCCTTACCGGTTTAACCACGCTGCGTACCCAGTTTCCGGGTGTATTGGTGGTCATTGTATCGGCAGAGGAAGATCCGGTTCTTATTCGCAAAGCCATCGATCTGGGTGCCAGTGGCTATATCCCTAAGTCCACGCCGCTGGCCGAAATTGCCGAGGCGGTTAATCATGTGCTTGACGGTGAACAATGGTTACCGGAGAACATCAACGAGGCCATTGAAGCGCTGGAGAATCATCAGGATAAAGCGTTTGCCGATAAACTTGCGCAGCTAACGCCCCATCAGTTTAAGGTTTTGCGGATGATGGCAGACGGGTTGTTAAACAAACAGATTGCCTATGAGCTGGAAATTTCTGAATCCACGGTTAAGCAACATGCGTCGGCAGTGTTGCGTAAACTTGAAGTGATCAACCGCACTCAGGCGGGGGTGTTGTTTAAACAAATGATGAACATGGAAGAATGAAGCGGAGTGTCACCAGCCGCCACAGTTGCACGGCCAGTGACGGGGCACCTGATTACTGATTATCCAGCACTAATACTCCTGCACCTGTATTAGATATGGGGGCATGGTAGTGTTTGTGCAGCACGGCCGCATCGTCTTTCAGCGCACCGCGCATCACCAGCCACATAATGGTTTCAATACCTTCGCTGCCAGCACGACGAATAATTTCGGCATTGCTGAACTGCGTCATCCATTCAGGCTCAGTGGCAATCTTGTCCATGCATTCCAAATCAAATTCAACGTCAATGATCCCGGCACGCTCGCCCTGCAACTGATGAGACAATCCGCCCGTACCAAGAATAACCACCCGGGTATCTTCCGGATAGGACTCAAGGGCTTTACCCAGCGCACGGCCCAGCTTTAAACAGCGAGCTGCGGAAGGCACCGGGTGCTGCACCGTATTCACTGCCAGTGGTATGGCTTTCACCGGCCATTGTTCATGGTCGCCATATAAAGCCCGGATCGGATTTACGAAACCATGATCAACTTTCATTTCCTGACAGGTACAAATATCAAATTCCTGTTCAACCAGTGATTGTGCAATATGCCAGGACAATTGTGCATCACCGGTAAAAGGCGCCGTCGGTTTTAATCCCCAGCCTTCATCGGCGTTTTCGTAGATGTCGGCACAACCTAATGCAAAGGTTGGCACCTTATCCAAAAAGAAGTTCAGGCCATGATCGTTATACACCACAATGACTACGTCGGGTTTCGCTTGTTGCAGCCAGGTTTTGGCCGGCTCATAGCCGTCGAAAAAACGTTTCCAGTAAGGCTCCTGAGTAAGCCCTTGTGAGATTGCGTTGCCCACAGCGGGAATATGTGAGCTGGTGATCCCGCCGATAATTTTAGCCATTCCAGTAATCTCCTCGTTTCGCCAGAATGTCACTCAGCCCGTTGCCCTTATCGAGCAGCCGTTGCTGGAATTCTTCGGTACTAATGCCCTGAAAGGCGGCGCCGGCATCCTGAACCGACACGCCACGGGGAATACACATTTTGGCCAGGAAATAAATATTCGCGCCCATCCGCAATAAACCTAAAAAATCCTGCGCCAGCACGGCTTTTTTAAAGTCACCGGTAACACCCATTTTGTCGCAGTAGGCTGCCGGGTCGGCGTCAAATTCTGCCCGACAGGCTTCATCATTGAAGGTATACAGCAGTTTGTTGATTGCATAGGCCGGATGCGCTCGCTGACCATCGAACACGTAAGTGCCGGGAATATCATCGTAATCCTGTTTTTGCCAGTTCATATGAGCCCCTAATTAATTTGATAATTGTATTTTATGTAGATATTTTGTCTTTATAAGGGTTAAATTAGTTATTTAATGGTTAATTTTATAGATTGTAATGAAAATGTTGGGCAATTTAGAGTTTGTTGATCTGTACGGTGAGGAAGGGCGCTTCTGGCATCAGACTTTTTTGTACTGTGAGCCGCTCACGCAACGTAGTGCCCGGCACGAATGGAAAATTCACCCTCATCGTCATTAACACATCACGCAGATCTTTGTACTCATAGAGGGGGGTGTGGACGTTCAGTTTGATGATGAACATCACCAGATTGCGGCGCCGGCTTTGTTATACATTCCGGATGGCGTAATGCATGGCTTTGACTGGCAGTCACACTCTCAGGGGACTGTGCTATCGGTGGCCTCGCCGATGCTACGCCAGGTTGAACAAAATATAGGTGAGTCAGTGGAAGCACTGGCAGAAGCGTTTGTGCTGCCGGTGAATGAAGTTTATCGCAGCCCTTTACAAACAGTTTGCACGGCGATTCAGCAAGAGGCCAGCAACGCCTCCCTGCTCCAGAGCAGTATGCTGCAGGCCCTGTTGCAGCAATTGCTTATTCTGATGCACCGTATGCAACCTGCCAGGGCCGAAGAAGGGAGTCTGAGTAAACCGGAACGCAAACTAAGGCAGTTTCAGCAACTTATCCGCCAGCATTTTACAATGCAGCATAAGGTTGCCTGGTATGCCCGGCAAATTGGCGTGAGCCAGGCCCATCTCAATCAAATTTGCCAACAGTATGTTAACGCTAACGCGCTGGCGCTGATCCACAACGTTCTTATCAGCGAGGCAAAACGTTATCTTATTTTCAGTGATACGGCAGTTGCCGACATTGCAGAGCGACTAGGGTTTAACGAACCGGGGTATTTTAATAAGTTCTTTAAGCGGCATACGAAGCTGAGCCCCGCAGCCTATCGTCGCCAGAGTCAGGGATAGAGATTGAGGAGTAACCAGTAACTTATCACTGTGCAGCCCAATAGGTTCTGAACTTCTTAACACGCCACAAATGGCTTTATTCTGTCAGAGCAGCTTGTGCTGGCGTAACAGGCGCTTGAGAGCGGCTGGCTTTAAGGGTTTGGGTAAATACAACAAGCCTGCCTCGCGGGCCTCATCGCGAACTCCGTCATGGCGGTTTGCGGTATTTAATATGCCGGGGACGGCTTGTTGCCAGTGCTCACGAAGTTGCCTTACCACATTGATGCCGGTTTCGCCGTGATCGAGGTGATAATCAACCAGCATGAGGTCTGGTATACTGTTAAGCGCCAGCGCTTCATCGCAGGTTTTCGCCACCATGACCTGAGCACCCCAGTCGGCCAGCAGGGCTTCCATAGCAGTACTAATCTGCTCATCGTTTTCAATGACCAGGATGCGCTGTCCCTCAAGTAATTTAACGGTATCTGAACGTTTGTCTGACACCGCCTCGGCATGACGCTGGATGGTTTCGTAGGAGCGTTCAACGGTAATACTAAATGCCGTGCCCTTACCGGTTTGCGAGGCAACACGGACAGGATGAACCAGCAACTGACTGATACGCTCGACGATAGTTAAACCCAGTCCCAGACCCTGATTGTGCTGCTGATCGAGCTGGTGGAATTCATTAAAAATATCCTGTAACTGGTTTTCAGGGATCCCCGGCCCGGTGTCAATCACCGCGATGTCTATCTTGTCTCCAATGCGATGCCTGACGCCAATTAAAACGGTACCGCTATCGGTATAGCGGACAGCATTGGACAACAGATTCTGAATAATACGTCGCAGTAATTTGGGGTCAGAGTAAACTTTCACGCTGGTGGGCACATAGCGTAAGGTAAGCGATTTTTGCTCGCCAATGATTTTAAATTCATTTACCAGGCCGGCGAGCACATCATCGAGGGCAAAATGGGACTTTTGTACCGTCAGGCGGCCAGACTCAAGACGCGTCATGTCGAGCAATGAAGTTAGCAACGATTCAGCGCTGTTTAATGAATGCAGCAGGCCTTCACTCATGGAGTGTAACTCGGTACCCGAGGTTTTCTGCATCAGCATCGAGGCGAACAACGTAGCGGCATTAAATGGCTGCATTAAATCGTGGCCGGCGGCGGCCAGAAACTTGGTTTTACTTAAGTTTGCCTTGTCGGCTTCCTGCTTGGCCACCTCAAGCTGTTTAGTGCGATGTGCTACCCGGGCTTCCAGTTCGGTTTTAGCCTGCTCAAGTTGGTCCTGAATTTTGATGTAGGCGGTGATATCGCTGTAAGTGGTTACATAGCCACCACCCGGTAACGGGCTGCCGTTCAGTTCAATCACCCGGCCATCGGCCTGCTTACGCACATATTTATATTCGCTGCCAGCTGCCATGTAATGCACCCGCTTGTCGATCTCTTCCTGCATATTGCCCACTTCGCCCAACAGGCCGCGGCAGGCGTTATATTGCAACAGATCTTTAATTGGCATGCCCACCTGGACTACGCCAGCCGGGTAGTTGAACATGTCCAGGTAACTGTCGTTCCAGGCCAGCATGTTCAGGCTTTGGTCGAGCACCACTATGCCTTGTTGAATATGCTGTACCGAAGACATCAGCACTTCATGATTAAACTGAAAGCTTTGCGAGGCTTCTTCTACCCAGTGCACCAGATTTGAAAATCCGCGGCCCTGAGAATCGGCTATCGCAGTTAACAGTAAACGGGCGCTAGGGTGGCCAATTTGCCCGGCCATCAGTTTTTCCACCCGCACTAACAGGCCCTGACTGGCATAGCCTTGATGACTATTGCCGGTATCGTTACCACTGAGTTGCCTGGCCAGAGTAGCGTGTGCACCAGGCTCCAGGACCCGTTCGGTTAACGATAATAAATCACTTACCGGGATGGCCAGCTCAGGCTCTTCTGCAGGACTATCTGGCTGCAGGTGTTCTTTGTCATTGTTAGCTTTTGCCACTGGCAGCAAGGCTGCAACCAACACATAGACCACACAATTAATCACCAGACTCAACACATAGCTGGTGGCCAGATCATGATCGCTGGGAATGGGATCAAAATAATAACTGGACAGCAAGCTGGGGTAGAGCATCCAGGCAACCCAGCCAATAAAGCCAGCCAGCATGCCACTGATAGCGGCGGATTTACTGCGCTTTTTCCAGTACAGGCTAAACATCATGGCGGGCAACATCTGCGACAGCAGCGCCATGGCAATGATGCCGCTTTTCACTAACGGCGCGCTCTGGCTTATATTAACGTGGTACCAGAAGGCTACTGATAACACTACCAATACAGTGAGTCGGCGAATATTAAGTAACTGGCTGGCCTCCATGCTGTGGCGGGCCTGTTTTTTGAGTTTTAGCTTGAACCACAGCGGCGTGATCAGGTTGTTGGCGATCATGATCCCCAGCGCCAGGGTGGCCACAATGATCATACTGGTAGTAGCCGACAGGCCGCCTAGAAAGGCAATTAAGGATACTGTGAGGTTTTGTTCGTGCAGCGGGATGGCCAGGACCAGTGAGTCTGACTGAGCGGTAGTAGGGTCGAGGAGCACACTACCGGCCAGCGCAATGGGCAGCAGGAAAAGCGTCATGCCCAACAGGTATAAAGGAAACAGCCAGCGGGCTGTTTTCAACTCTCCTGTGCCATTATTCTCAACAAAGTTCATATGGAACTGGCGGGGCAAAATAAACATGGCGCAAATGCCCAGTAGAATATGACTAATATAAACAACCCAGCTTTTATCGGCATACAGGATGTCGCGCCCCGGCTGGTGTTGCGCGGCCTGGGCCACCAGATCGAATAATCCGTCAAACAAACCGTAGCACACATAAATGCCCACCACAGACAAACCAATAAGCTTAATCATTGACTCAACGGCGATAGTGACTAACAGGCCCGGGTGTTTTTCGGTAAGACTGAGGGTTTGAGTACCAAATAAAATAGCAAACAGCGCCATTAATGCCGCCACATATAATCCCACCGTACCTGAGCCGCTGTCTGCATCGGCGGTGAGCAGGTTAATGCTTTCGGTAATGGCATCGAGCTGTAGGGCGATATAAGGCACTACGCCAACAAAACAAAGCAGGGTAATGAGCGCCGCCAGGCTATGCGAGCGGCCGTAACGCAGACTGATAAAATCAGCCAGCGAGCTAACGCTGTTTTGCTGACAAATACGGGTAATTTTAATTAACACCCCAAAGGCAAACAGCATCACCAGCGCAATACCAACATAGGTAGGAAACACCGGCCAGCCATAATGAGTGGTTTGGGTGGTGGTGCCAAAAAATGCCCAGGAAGTACAGTGAACCCCGAGTCCTAAACTATACAGGACGGGATGCTGCTTATTTTTATCAATTTTTTTGTCACCCCAAAATGCCAACGCGAATAAACCTGCCAGATATAGCAGGACGATAGCGCTCACACTCCAAATGTTTAGCATGATGAATAGCCCTTATTTGCTGCGCAGTTAAATTAGCACAATTCCTGTCCATGTTGATATTTTGTAAACATTTTTTATCAGTATTTGCGCATCAGCATGGGTGCTCAAAACCGCCATCGACCGGCCACAGGGAAAGAAAATTGCGACAAACCATAAAAAAATTGTGGATACCCTTGAAGGGCGTCAAACCACCCCCATAAATAGCCTCAATGTGAAAAACGACCCAATTTAACTTGTGGAGGAAAGCATGAGCGAGCCGCGCGACGTGCAATCAGAACAAAATGACACCGTAGATCCCCAGACCGACGCCCAGGCAGTTGATGCTGAGCAGGTGGAAGTGGTAGAGGGCGAAACTCCCGAAGAAGCCCTGGCCGGCGAAGTTGTCGACGAAACGACAGAAAAAATTGCCAGCCTGGAAAAAGCATTGGCGGCGGCTGAAGCCAAAGTGGCAGAGCAGCAAGACAGCGTGTTGCGAGCTCGTGCAGAAGCCGATAATGCCCGCCGTCGTGCCGACGGTGAAGTAGAAAAAGCCCGCAAATTCGCGCTGGAGCGGTTTGCCGGTGAACTGCTACCGGTGATTGATAACCTCGAACGCGGCCTGCAAATGGCAGATACCGAAAACGAAGCTATCAAGCCGATGGTTGAAGGGGTTGAAATGACCTTAAAATCTTTCGTCAGCACAATTGAAAAATTTGGAATGGCCCCTATTGATCCGCAAGGCGAGGCGTTCAATCCAGAACTGCATCAGGCGATGTCGATGCAGGAAAGCGCTGACCATGAGCCCAACACGGTGATGGCAGTGATGCAAAAAGGCTACGAATTAAACGGACGTTTGCTGCGTCCGGCCATGGTAATGGTTTCGCGTGCACCAAGTAGCGGTGTGGATACGCAGGCTTAACAGATATTTTTTACAGACAGGTATTGAAATTGGTGGTGAATAACCCCACTAATTTTGCAAGATTACAGAATTATACGGAGACACGTAATGGGTAGAATCATTGGTATCGACTTAGGTACAACGAATTCATGTGTCGCAGTTTTAGACGGCGACAAACCGCGAGTAATTGAGAACGCGGAAGGTGACCGCACCACGCCATCAATTATCGCTTACACAAACGACGGTGAGACCCTGGTTGGTCAGTCTGCGAAGCGTCAGGCTGTGACAAACCCGGAAAACACCTTATTCGCTATCAAGCGTTTAATTGGTCGTCGTTTTGAAGACAAAGAAGTACAGCGCGACATCGACATCATGCCTTTCAAAATTGCTAAGGCTGATAACGGTGATGCGTGGGTAGAAGTGAAAGGCGACAAAATGGCGCCGCCACAGGTTTCTGCCGAAGTACTGAAGAAAATGAAAAAGACCGCCGAAGATTATCTGGGCGAGAAAGTAACCGGTGCGGTAATTACTGTTCCAGCTTACTTTAACGATTCTCAGCGTCAGGCAACGAAAGATGCTGGTCGTATCGCGGGCCTGGAAGTTAAACGTATCATCAACGAGCCAACGGCTGCTGCACTTGCTTACGGCATGGACAAAAAGCAAGGCGATAACGTTGTTGCGGTTTACGATTTAGGTGGTGGTACGTTTGATATCTCTATCATCGAAATCGATGAAGTAGACGGCGAGCACACCTTTGAAGTACTGGCCACCAACGGTGACACGCACTTAGGTGGTGAAGACTTCGATAACCGTGTAATCACTTACCTGGTAGACGAGTTCCACAAAGATCAGGGCATTAACCTGCGTAAAGATCCGCTGGCAATGCAACGTTTAAAAGAAGCGGGTGAGAAAGCGAAAATCGAACTGTCTTCTTCACAGCAAACGGAAGTTAACCTGCCGTACATTACAGCAGATGCATCAGGTCCTAAGCACTTAGCGATCAAACTGACCCGTGCAAAGCTTGAGTCACTGGTAGAAGATATGGTGAAAGAGTCACTTGAGCCGGTTAAGAAAGCGCTGGCTGATGCGGACCTGTCTGTAAGCGATGTTAACGACATCATCCTGGTAGGTGGTCAAACCCGTATGCCTCTGGTACAGAAATACGTAACAGAGTTCTTCGGTAAAGAGCCTCGTAAAGACGTTAACCCTGACGAAGCGGTAGCAGTAGGTGCTGCAATTCAAGGTGGTGTACTGTCTGGTGATGTTAAAGACGTACTGCTGCTGGACGTTACCCCGCTTTCACTGGGTATCGAGACCATGGGCGGCGTAATGACAGCGCTGATTGAGAAGAACACCACGATTCCAACTAAGAAATCGCAAACCTTCTCAACCGCAGAAGACAACCAGTCTGCAGTAACTGTTCACGTGCTGCAGGGTGAGCGTAAACAGGCACAGGGCAACAAGTCACTGGGTCAGTTTAACTTAGAAGGTATCCGCCCGGCGGCGCGCGGTGTACCGCAAATCGAAGTAACTTTCGATATCGATGCCGACGGTATCCTGCACGTATCTGCTAAAGATAAGGACACCGGTAAAGAACAGAAGATCACCATCCAGGCGTCTTCTGGTCTGAACGAAGACGAAATCGAAAAAATGGTTGCCGACGCGGAAGCGAACAAAGAAGCCGATAAGAAGTTCGAAGAACTGATTCAGGCTCGTAACCAGGCTGACGGTATGATCCACGCTACCCGTAAGCAAATGGACGAAGTAGGTGACGCACTGAGCGCCGACGATAAAGCGCCTATCGAAGAAGCCCTGAGCGCGCTGGAAACAGCAGCGAAAGGCGAAGATAAAGCGGAAATCGAAGCGAAAACTCAGGAGCTTATCCAGGCTTCATCAAAGTTGATGGAAGCGGCTCAGGCACAGCAAGCAGCGGCTGGCGGTGCTGAAGGCGCGGATGCTGGTGCGAGCCAGGGCAAGCCTGACGATGACGTTGTTGACGCTGAGTTTGAAGAAGTCAAAGACGACGATAAAAAGTAAGTAACACGAAATACCGGCGGTCTGCCGCCGGTTAGCGTTACCATCAGGCGCAGCAGCACACAGCTTGTTGCGCCTTTTTATGTAATACCCATTCCACAAACTATGTTGAAGGCCGGTATGGCCAACAGTTATCTTAAAGCACATGGTTGCTGAAATGGGTATAGTAACAATTAAGCAATCGGGCAATGCACACTGCGTTGCTGTTAACGGGTAGGAATAGCGAGCGATATGTCGAAACGAGATTACTACGAAGTGCTTGGCGTGGATAAAAGTACCGGCGAGCGCGAGATAAAAAAAGCATACAAAAAACTGGCTATGAAGTACCACCCTGACCGTACTCAGGGGAACAAGGAACTTGAAGAAAAGTTCAAAGAAATTCAGGAAGCCTATGAGGTACTGACCGACAGCCAGAAACGCGCCGCTTACGACCAGTATGGTCACGCTGGCGTTGATCCGAACCGCGGTGGCGCAGGGTTTGGCGGTGGTGCTGACTTCGGTGATATTTTTGGTGATGTATTTGGCGATATCTTTGGTGGTGGGCGTGGTCGTCAGTCACGAGCTCGTCAGGGTGCAGATTTACGCTACAACCTGGAAATGTCTCTGGAAGAAGCCGTACGCGGTAAAGAAGTCGAAATTAGAGTACCTACTTTAGTAGCTTGTGACTCTTGTCATGGCTCCGGTGCGAAAAAGGGCACCAGTCCTAAAACCTGCCCAACCTGTCATGGCCAGGGTCAGGTGCAGATGCGCCAGGGGTTCTTTGCGGTTCAGCAAACCTGTCCAACCTGTTCAGGTCGCGGCAAGATTATCAGTGATCCTTGTAATGAGTGTCATGGTCAGGGCCGTAAGGAACAAACCAAAACCTTGTCGGTTAAAGTACCGGCAGGCGTGGATACGGGCGATCGTATTCGTTTAAGCGGTGAAGGTGAAGCCGGTGAAAGCGGCGCACCAGCAGGTGATTTATATGTACAGGTACACGTGCGCGATCACGATATTTTTACCCGTGACGGTAACAACCTGTACTGCGAGGTACCACTAAGCTTTACTACGGCGGCGCTGGGCGGCGAGCTACAGGTACCAACGCTGGACGGTAAAGTGAAGCTTAAAGTCAGTCCTGAGACGCAAACTGGCAGAATGTTTCGCCTGCGTGGCAAGGGCGTGAAGTCGGTACGCAGTGGCGCGATTGGTGACTTGCTGTGTAAGGTAGTGGTGGAAACCCCGGTGAATTTGTCAGCCAAGCAGAAAGAGTTGCTTAAGGAACTGGACGAATCAATGGGCAAAGGCACAGACGCTGCCAAACACCGCCCGAAAGAGCAAGGCTTCTTTGACGGCGTTAAAAAGTTCTTCGATGATCTGACTAATTAGTCATCCGGCTTTTAAAATTAAACATTTAACGGATCAACTCTTGTTGATCCGTTTTTGTTTGTTCAGTATAAAAAACAGCAATAACAATTACGCTTACCAAGGCGATCCTTAAATAATCGGAGACCGTGAAATGAAATCAGTAAAGGTATTTACAGTGGGACTAATGGCAGCAGGAATGTTAACTGCTGCGAATGCAGCAACCGTTGCAAAGTCAGAAAAACAGGCAGAAGCGGCAGTAGAGTATCGTCAGGCATTGTTTCAATTGGTAAAAAGCAACGCGTCACCGATGTTCGGTATGGCGAAAGGCGCATTGCCTTTTGATACCGAGGTAATGCAAACCAATGCTACACGTCTGGAACAGTTAGCAGACATGATGGCTGATTACCTGCTGGTGGATACGACTGGTTTCGATGTGGATACAGAGGCCAAGGCAGCCCTGTTCAGCAATGAGTCAGACGTAATGGCTAAGATTGCTAAATTCAAAGAAGCAGCCACGGGTATCAAGAAAGCGGCAATGTCAGGTGATGAAGGCAGCTATGGCAAGGCGATAGGCGCACTGGGCGGTGGCTGTAAGTCATGCCACGATGATTACAAAGAGTAATATAAGCTCATCTACGTGCTATTCAGGAAGCCGGCATCAGC
>CATMRP010000092.1 GCA_950073835.1 uncultured Alteromonadaceae bacterium | reverse complement strand
TCTGCCCACTAACTACAGGTCAGACCACTTGGTGGTCGCAAATACAGGTTGAATTGCATGGCTAAACAACAATCAGTGACAACGCGCAACGGCGACAGGATCGCAATCGTTGCCGGCCTTAGAACGCCGTTTGCAAAAATGGCTACCTATTTTCACGGCGTACCCGCGGTTGATTTGGGCAAGATGGTGGTAAATGAACTACTGGTTCGTAATGCGGTAGATCCAAAACTGGTTGAACAACTGGTGTATGGCCAGGTAGTACAAATGCCTGAAGCGCCTAACATCGCCCGTGAAATCGTGCTGGGCACCGGGATGAACGTGCACACAGATGCCTACAGCGTGTCCCGTGCCTGTGCTACCAGTTTTCAGTCTACCGTGAATATTGCCGAGTCGATGATGGCCGGCAATATCGAAGTAGGTGTGGCCGGTGGCGCCGATTCAACTTCTGTGTCACCTATTGGGGTATCGAAAAAGCTGGCCAGAGCGCTGGTGGATTTGCAGAAAACCAAAACGCTGGGGCAAAAATGGGCCGTACTTAAAAAGTTGGGCTTAAAAGACTTGCTGCCGGTGCCACCCGCCGTCGCTGAATATTCAACCGGTTTGTCCATGGGCCAGACCGCAGAGCAAATGGCCAAGAGCCATGGCATTACTCGTCAGGCTCAGGATGAGCTGGCGCACCGTTCCCATAGTCTGGCGGCTGAAAGCTGGCAGGCCGGTAAACTGGCTAACGAAGTGATGACTGCCTATGCCGAGCCCTTTAAAGGCGCTCTGGAGCAGGATAACAACATTCGTTTTGATTCGAAAATCGAAGGATATGCAAAGCTTCGTCCGGTCTTCGACAAAAAGTATGGCTCCGTCACCGCGGCCAATGCTACGCCGTTAACAGACGGCGCTTCTGCCGTACTGATGATGACTGAAAGCCGGGCCAAAGCGCTGGGCTATACGCCACTGGGTTACATTAAGAGTTATGCATTTGCGGCTATCGACGTGTGGGAAGACATGTTAATGGGGCCATCTTATGCAACGCCAATGGCGCTGGATAAGGCGGGCATGACGCTGAACGATTTAACCTTAATCGAAATGCACGAAGCCTTTGCTGCACAGACGCTTGCCAATATAAAAATGTTCGCCAGCGACAAATTTGCGCAGGAAAAACTGGGTCGCAGTAAAGCCACCGGCGAAATTGATATGGATAAGTTTAATGTGATGGGAAGCTCTATCGCTTACGGTCACCCGTTTGCGGCCACCGGCACCCGAATGATCACTCAAATGCTTAACGAACTGAACCGCCGAGGCGGTGGAACCGGCCTGTTAACCGCCTGTGCGGCAGGTGGATTAGGTGCAGCGATGATTGTGGAGACAGCATAATGACAGAACAAACTCAAAGCGCATTTACGCTGGCCAGGCAGGATAATGGTATTGCCCTATTAACCATGGACGTGCCCGGCGAGTCGATGAATACCCTGAAGGCTGCATTTGGCGAAGAAATGACTGTCCTGCTGGATGAAATTGAAAACGACAGCAGTATTAAAGGGGTTGTACTGGTAAGCGGTAAGGATAACTCCTTCGTTGCCGGTGCCGATATCACCATGCTGGATGCTTGCTCTACAGCAGAAGAAGCCATGGCACTGGCTAAAGGCGGGCAGGATATCTTTAACCGCATTGAAAATATGCGTCAGACGTTTGTAGCGGCTATTCACGGGCCTGCGCTGGGTGGCGGTCTGGAATTAGCAATGGCGTGTCATTACCGAATTTGTACCGAAAGTTCAGCGACTCAGCTGGGCTTGCCGGAAGTGCAGCTCGGCCTGTTGCCTGGCAGTGGTGGCACGCAACGCTTACCCAAACTGGCTGGCATTCAGCAAGCCATTAAAATGATGCTGACAGGCGCTTCGGTACGGGCGAAACAAGCCAAAAAGTACGGCATTGTGGATGACGTGGTACCACGCTCAGTGTTGGTAGATGTGGCTTCTCAGTTTGCCGCAAAGTCTAAGCCTTCACGTAAGGCCGAACCTAAAGGGGTAGTCAATAAATTCCTTGAGGGCACTGCACCGGGTCGCAATATTGTCTTTAAAAAGGCCGGTGAGCAGACCCAGGCCAAAACACGTGGGAATTACCCGGCACCACAACACATTCTTGATGTGGTAGCCATTGGTATTAACAAAGGCACGCAGGCGGGTCTGGAAGCAGAAGCTAAGGCGTTTGGTCAATTGGTGATGACTCCAGAGTCAAAACAGTTGCGGCAAATATTCTTCGCTACGACAGCGATGAAAAAAGAGTCTGGTGTAGCTGATGTACCGCCACAAAAAGTGAATAAAGTAGGTGTGCTTGGCGGCGGCTTAATGGGTGGCGGAATCGCCTTCGTCACTGCCACAAAAGCCGGCGTTCCGGTACGGATCAAAGATATTCAACCGGCCGGTATTGCCAATGCAATGAAGTACAGTTACGACTTGCTGAATAAGAAGGTCAAACGCCGTTTTATTCGCAAGTCTGAGATGCAGAAACAGATGGCCTTACTCACCGGTACGCTTGATTACTCAGGCCTGCAGGACGCCGATATTATTGTTGAGGCAGTGTTTGAGGATGTTGGCCTGAAACGCAAAATGGTGGCCGATGTAGAGCAGGGTTGTAAAGCAGAAACCATTTTTGCCTCGAACACGTCGTCTATTCCCATTGCCGAAATTGCCGCTGAAGCAGAACGCCCGGAAAATGTGATTGGCCTGCATTACTTTTCGCCGGTAGACAAAATGCCGCTGGCAGAAGTTATTGCCCATGAAAAAACCTCTGATCAAACCATTTCTACCACCGTGGAATTTGCCAAAAAGCAAGGTAAAACGCCGGTAGTAGTGAAGGATGGGGCAGGATTTTACGTTAACCGTATTCTCGCACCTTATATGAACGAAGCGGCCAGTCTTATTCTGGCCGGCGAGCCTATCGATCACATCGATAAAGCGCTGCTTAACTTTGGTTTCCCGGTAGGGCCGGTGAAGCTATTGGACGAAGTAGGCATAGATGTAGGCACTAAAATCATTCCCATCCTGATGGATGCTTTTGGTGAGCGTTTTACCGCTCCGTCAGCGTTCGATAAAGTACTGGCAGACGACCGTAAAGGTAAAAAGAATAAAAAAGGCTTTTACGACTATAACGGTAAAAAGCCAGGCAAATCAGTTGATGAGAGTATTTACCCGCTGCTGAGTGTTTCACCGGCTAAAAGCCGCAGTGAATCAGAGATTTCAGAGCGTTGCGTACTGATGATGCTTAATGAAGCTGCACGTTGCCTGGATGAAGGGGTGATCCGAAGCGCCAGAGACGGTGATATCGGCGCAATCTTCGGCATTGGTTTCCCACCTTTCCTTGGTGGACCTTTCCGTTATATGGACCAGTTAGGCGCTGCAAAAGTCGTAGAACGATTGAATTACTATGCTGACAAGGTAGACGCCAAGTTTAAACCAGCGGCCGTGCTGGAAACAATGGCAACTGAAAACACTGCCTTTTATTAAAATAGTGTAATTATAATGTTAAAAAATCCGGCTTGGGCCGGATTTTTTGATTATAAGCCAAATAAATGATGGTTTTGTTACCAAAAAAGGGTAATATTCGGCCGCTGAAAATATTGTGCAATTTTCCAGCACGGTAAAAAAAACCTTATAGATTAAAAGGGTGTCAATATGTTGACAGTGATTTTAGTTTGTCTGGCCAGTAGCTGTTACTTTTTTGTCGAAGCGACAAAAGCCGGACTATCGGCGAAACAATGGGCCTTAGTAGGTTTGGTGATGGGGCCGTTAGTGTGGCCCATGTTTTCCATAAGTCGTCATGTGCGAATGAGAAAGGACTGCGGCTTTAATAACGCTTATTTACGAGCATAACAGGCATAAAAAAAGGAGCCTGAGCTCCTTTTTGAAATTCGTGTAGAAGCTTAAATACGTACTGTGCCAGTTTTTGGCTTGTACGACTGAGTTTCAGTTGCGACTTCTTTTTTCTGAACAGGAGCTTTCTTAGCGCCTTCTTGCTTATCGGCTGCTACAGGTGCGGTTGTAGAAAGTACTAGGGCTACTGCGTATGCTTTCAACATCTTTCTTTCCTCGTTATATTCTTATATACAAAACAAACAAAACTGATTGACAATCCTCATTGTCATTTTTACTAATGCGAACCCTATGCCAACTTTTAAAGCCTTTTAAAAACAAAGGTTTGCGTGAATCCTTTGGGCAGTGTCAATTTTCCGTTGCCGGTAATTGTTGCCGTTCAATGCATTTATCTGCCGCTTTTCAGAATACTTAAGGTAAAAGTGTCGAAAAATTGCCTTTTATTGATGAAATGGCACTATTTAGCACCAATTTAAATAAAAATGACAAAGTTATTTATATTTGTAACTACCTAATAACATAAAGAGTTTTAACCAGGAGCTGCTGTATTAGGGTATCCGTCCGGTGATCCCCACATTCAAATTCTGAAATAGCTACGGCATGGTGTCCTTTTTAAAAGGAGTACGTCATGCGAAACCCTCAGCGCAGCCAGCAAGAATGGCGACAATTATTCAAACAGCAACAACACAGTGGCCTCTCGGCTGTCGAATTCTGCCGACAACAACATATCAATATCCAAACCTTTTACGCCAGGCGCAGTGATATACGTTTGCTACAAACTCAAGGCAAGTTTGTTCAGGTTAAACGAGAAGTCACCACGGTTGAATCTCAGGAGTTTACTGCTGCGACTGAACAGATTACGTTGGCTTATGGCTCCGGCCAACTCAGTTTACCCATTACAGTACCACCGCATTGGTTAGCGGCGTTGATGAAGGCACTTAACGAATGAAGATGTTCGTCGAACCTGCCGACATTTACCTGTACATGGATATCGTCGATTTCCGTAAGTCCATCAACGGTCTGATTGTGGTGGTTGAGCAACAGATGCAGCTTAGTCCGTTCCGGGATGCCCTGTTTGTCTTCTGTAATAAAAAGCGCGATAAACTCAAAATCCTCTACTGGGATAAAACCGGCTTCGCGCTGTGGTATAAACGCCTTGAGAAGCACCGCTTTAAATGGCCGAATGATGCTGAGTTACAACACATGCACCTGAGCGAACAACAGTTGCAATGGTTGTTATCGGGCTTTGATGTGATAGGCCATCAGCCTTTGCATTACACTGCCTCCGGCTTATAACGGATGATCATAAACAGCGATTATCGATCACGAAATAGTCTGAATAATGTAGGGTAATCAGTGCCTTAATCGGCGATACTAACCCTATGAACGAAAAAGATTATCAACGTCGCATCGCTGAGCTGGAGCAGCAGCTTGAGGAACTGAATAACCGGTATCAGTATCTCGAAGAGCAGTTCCGCATTGCCCAACATAAACAGTTCGGTAAAAGTACCGAAGGTCACCCTGGTCAGGGTGAACTGTTTAATGAGGCCGAAGAACTAGTTGCTGAGGTCGAAACGCCAGAGCAGGAAGCGATTAGTTATACGCGCAATAAACCCAAGCGCAAGCCACTGCCCAAGGATTTACCCCGTGAGGTTATCATTCACGATATCCCTGAAGACGAGAAAATCTGTAACTGCTGCGCCAACGAATTACACCGCATCGGCGAAGATAAATCTGAGAAGCTTCAGTTTATTCCTGCTCAGGTGAAAGTGATTGAGCATGTTCGCCCGAAGTATGCGTGCCGCACCTGCGACAAAGACGGCATTAGTAACACTATCAAACAAGCGCCGGTGCCACATAGTGTTATCCCCAAAGGCTATGCGACGCCCAGCCTGCTAAGCCAGATAATCACCAGCAAATACCAGTATGGCCTGCCACTGTACCGGCAGGAAGCCATGTTTAAACAACATGGTATCGAGATAAGCCGCAAGACCATGGCAGACTGGATAATCCGCTGTGCTGAGTTGTTTAAGCCCCTCTACGACCAGCTCCATCAGCATCTGTTAAAACAACCGGTTATCCAGGCGGATGAAACCACGCTGAAAGTTGTCGATTCCGATAAATCGACGAGCTACATGTGGCTGTATGCCACCGGTACAGATTCACCGCAAGCGACAATTACCGGCTCAGCGATACCCAACATCGTGCTGTACGATTATCACAATGGTCGAGCCGGGCAATGTGCAGTGGACTTCCTTGCCGGTTATAACGGCTATCTACAAGTCGACGGTTATGTTGGCTATGAACAAACGCAAGCCACCTTAGTTGGCTGCTGGGCCCATGCCCGCCGTAAGTTTATGGAGGCCAAAAAAGGTGCCGGTAATAAAAGCAGCGGCAAAGCAGACTGGGCACTAAACCATATCCAGAAACTCTATCGTATCGAAACACAGTTAAAACAACACACAGCAGAAGAGCGCTATACCCTCCGGCAAGAGAAAAGTCTGCCGCTACTCAACCAACTGCATACCTGGCTGAACAAATCTGCACAACAAGTGCTGCCCAAAACCAAACTGGGCGAAGCGATACAATACTGTCTGAATCAATGGCATAAACTGGAACGCTACACACTAGATGGGCAACTGAACATCGATAACAACCGTGCAGAGCGAGCAATAAAACCGTTCGTCATTGGCCGGAAAAACTGGTTGTTCAGCCAGACAGCAACCGGCGCTAACGCAAGTGCTATCCTCTACAGCATCATCGAAACGGCCAAAGCCAACGACCTTAATGTGTTCGAATACGTAATGAAAAGCCTTGAAATGCTCAGCCAACCTGAAGCCGATATCGAGCTACTGCTACCATGGCTGTTTGCTAAAGACTAAGTGGGATCACCGGACGCTTACGTATTAGGTGCTCTATAGAGAGGTTATTAGACATTTAGTAGTAAAGCGTGCTGAAACACTTATACGTAATGATTAATCCTGTTGGGGAACGCCAAACACGTGGCATACAGGGTAGAGTGATGACGATGAGTATTGAGAGGTTGAGTGCCTGCAGCAATAACTAGTACAGGCTCAGTTTGGAGAGACTTTATTGATGATTTTATGCAGTAAACTGTTTTCACGAAGTAGCTTTTCGAAGCGCTCTGCGTTGAGTGGTTTACTGTAGAGGTAGCCCTGGAGCATTTCGCAGTCGTAACGGCGCAGAATGTTTAACTGCTCTTCATATTCCACGCCTTCTGCAACCACTTTCAGGCCCAGGTTATGGGCAATATTAATAATTGCAGCAGCCATATGACGGTCAACGTTACTCTTGGCAATGTCATCAATAAAAGCTTTATCAATCTTTAAGGTGTTAAGCGGGAATTTCTTCAGATAAGCCAGTGAAGAATACCCGGTACCAAAATCATCCAGTGCCAGGTGAATTCCGCGATCACGCAGCCGCTGCATCATTCTGAGACCTTCTTCCGGGTTTTCCATCAGAGTGCCTTCAGTAATCTCACATTCCAGGTGGAGAGGAGACAGGCCAACCTGACGAAGCACGTTTTCTATGCGGTCATCAAGGTCTGGTAATTCAAACTGCTTGGCTGAGATATTCACTGCTACCCGGCCGCTGAACAGGCCTTCGCTGACCCAGCGTTTGGTATCTTCGCAGGCTTTGCGCAAAACCTGTTCGCCTATCTCGATAATCTGTCCGGTTTGTTCCGCCAGAGGAATAAACTGTCCGGGGCTTACGATACCTTTATTCGGATGCTCAAAGCGCACCAGCGCTTCCATGCTAACCAGTTTACCGGTGGTGATATCCACTTTGGGTTGGTAGAAAACGGTAAATAAATTGTCTTTTATCCCCTGGCGGATCAGATTTTCGATCTGTAACTGCCTGACCGCGTTCTGGTTCATCTCACCACTGAAGAACTGATAACTATTCCCACCGTTATTCTTGGCAAAATACATGGCCGTATCGGCGTTTTTCAATAACTCCTGAGGTGAGGAGCCATCTTCAGGAAATAACGCTATACCAATACTGGCACCCAGCACAAACTCTTGCTTGTTGATAATAAAGGGGCGTGACAACGTATTTAAAATACTTTGGGCAAAGTGTGTGATGGTATGTATATCCGAGAAGTCTTCCATCAGAATACTGAACTCGTCACCGCCCAGGCGGTAGCAGGTAGAATTGCTGTCGGTCATGCGCTGGATACGCTTGGCAATTTGTTTTATCAATATATCGCCGGTCTGGTGACCGAGCGAATCATTAATCTTTTTAAAATTATCCATATCCAAACAGAGCAGGGCATGGGGAGTCGCTCTGCGTACCAGGTTGCTGTGGCTGGCCTGGAAGAATGAACGGTTAGGTAACTCGGTTAGCGGATCGGAGTTAGCCAGTTTGAGCAGTTCTTTTTCTGTACTCTTACGGGAGGTGATGTCGGAAAATACGCCTACGAAGTGGGAAATACGGCCGTCGTCGTCATGCACGGCATCGATATTCAGTTCGATTTCATAGCGCTCACCATTCACCCGACTACTTTCAACTTCACCGCTCCAGTTGCCTCGGGAGCGCAATGTTTTCTTAATTTCTTCGGTAAAGGCTTCCGGGTACTGATGGAAATACAGGTAAGTTGCTAACGCCTGATCCCGGGTTTCGCCGGTATAGGTACAGTAGGCATTGTTCACTGAAATAAAGCGGAACTTAGTATCGGTAATAAATACGCCCTCAGAAATGTTTTCGATAGAGCGCTTAAACAGGTTAAGTTGTTCTTCGGCGTCTTTCAAATGCTGGATATCTTTTAATGTGCCCGTCATTCGAATGGGCTCATTGTTGTGGTCTCGTTGTACCACTTTGCCGCGATCGAGGATCCATAACCAGGTGTTGGTGAAGGTTTTGGTACGGTAGGCAATTTCGTAAAAATCAGTTTTACCTGCCAGGTGTTCCTTCAGAGCATCCTGCACGCGCTTTAGGTCATGAGGATGAATATTAGCGTCATAGGCGCTGCTGGTTCGGATATCGTCCTGAGGGAAGTCGAGGGTGCCCCAGGTGTTTGACCGGTAGACCTGACCTCGGTAAACATCCCAATCCCATAATTCATCGCCACTGCTCCATAGCGTGAGTTTTAAGCGCTCTTCCGACTCGGAAACGGCAATTCGTTGACGGCGACGAACGTGATATTGACGAACTACATACAGGGTAATAATCGCTGCAAAGAAACCATAAAATATTAAAGCCGCAGGGTGCAGCCACGGCGGTGGTAAAATGGTTAAGCTTAATTTTCTGGAAGGCGACCAGGCCTTGCCATCTTCCAAAGCCTGCACCTCAAAGGTGTAATCTCCAAATGACAAATTATTATATGGTGCCAGTCGTTCCTTGCCCGCTTGTGTCCAGGTTTTATCCAGACCATTCATCCGATAGCGGTATTTAACAGTTGAAGGGGATATCGCATTTAAAACAGCAAAACCCAAACTGAATCGAGAGTCATTCATCGACAAGGTCAATGACTCTTTTAAGTTAATGGGTTTATCCAGAATTGAATCTGGCTGGCCTAAGGTTTGTTCATTACCGAATAGTTTCAGGGACACTAATTGCGGCTTTTGCGATGGTATGTCAGTAAATTGATCAAAAGTTAAAAGTTCGGGATGGAAATAATGGAATCCACGGTTACCGCCAAACACCAAAGCATTTTCTTTAGTTTTGGTAATAGCACCTTCCGAATAATCGTTTAGTTCAAGTTTCGTACTGGATAAAGTTAGCACGACTTCTAAATTGGGTAGCAGGACCTGCTTAATTTCATTCGATTCTGTTGCTATCCAAATTGCATCCTTCATTCCAACGGAGGCTAGAATTTTTGAATCTACATTGAGTGAGTGATGTCTCACTACATTCAGTGTGTTTTTATCTAGCTGGTAGATACCCGATGTATGCGTGGTAAGCCAGTAATAATTGCCCCATAAGTATACGTCCATAAACTTTGGCGGTCGGCTAGTGCCCTTTGTACTAAAGTCGATAACATTACTAACAACATCTTTGACCGGGTCGTAGAGTTTGATTTTCCCATCTATAGATAACCAGAGCATTCCATCACGATCAGTGTACAAAGGAGAAGCCATTGTATTTTTGAGCTCTGGATTATGAGTTTCCACTACATAAGATTCTGATTTCTTGAGATCAATTGAGACCAGTCCATCTAATTCGGTCCACGTCCAAATTTTATTTCCATCATAATAAATGTTGCCTACAAACTCATCTTGGAGAAATGTGTCGAGTTTTTTTAGGTTATATTTTTCGTTTTTATAAAGTTCGATCCCATTTGATGTTGCCAGCCAGATTTGATCAGAACTATCAATTGCTAAATCCCATAATTGAGTTGTGCGACCTGATAGGAATAATGCCTGACTTTCATCATAAAAGTTTAGCCGGTTTAATCCCGCACTTTGGGTTGCCATCCATAGATTATTCTTGCTGTCTTCTTTTATTGCCCAGATTCGAGGTGAGCCGCTCTCATCTTCAGCGGTAGCAACCGGGTAAAGTCTTAACAGGTTTGAGCCAGAAGAATGACGGTATACGCCTTCTAGTGTGGCTAGCCAAATTGAGGAAGAAGAGTCTTTGTAAATTCGTCGAATAAATTGATTGTCAAGATAGGTTATATTTTTCATCTCGGCATCAATGACTATTAGTTTATCTTTTACCTTGTTATAAACCGCCAAACCGTCTTCGGTGCCAAACCAGATTACGCCTTCAGACTTTTCAGTGATGGTTCTGACAATCTCATTTTTCAGGTTTGGATAATTAGCTTTATTAATTCGTTTTACGATTTCGCCATTATTATTGAGTATTGCTATGCCAGCATTAGTTGCAACCCAGTAGAGACCATCAATAACCTGAATATCGAAGACCGCCGTTTCAGGCAGATTAATGCCCCAAGGGTTTACAGACTTCAATGAATAAAGTTGACGACGCTTTTTGTCGTAAATGTATGCTCCTGAGGCAAATGTCCCGATCCAAATGCGAGTAGGCTCATTGCGGATTTCCTCGATTTCATCCGGGAAATCAATACGCTCATCCAACAAAGATAATGACCCGGTTTTGCTGTCAATACGGTAGAGATTGGAAGCATCTGCTACCAGAATATCGCCTGACGCTTCTTCGTCAATAGACCATATCTCATTGTTTCGAAGAACTGAGTTGTTGTTGTCATAAACTTGGAAGTCATCCGTTTCAGGTCGGTATTTAGCAAGACCTTCATAAGTGCCAAGCCATAACTCCCCCTGTTCTGATACGAACATTGTTCTGGCGAAGCCCTGCGGGATTGAATTTGGATTGTTGGGGACGTGTGTATATTCTTTGAAGTGATAACCATCGTAGCGGAACAGGCCCTCTATTGAGCCAACCCAGATATATCCGTCCGAGTCCTCAACGATAGACATAATAATGTCTTCGGAAATTCCATCTTCAATCGTGTACTCTGCAAATTTTATATCAGTAAGCACCGTGGCAGCAATTGCTGCACGGGTAAATAGGAATAGCACTGAAATGATCAGTGCAAACGTCGTTCTTTGGGTTGAGCGCACCATACACCTTTGGCACTGAATGCCTTATCTTTTTTACTTCTTATCGTGTCTAGCTTCCCTACTATCCGCTACCCAATATGCCCAATAAACAGCGTCTCTACAAGGTTTTTTTTGATTGCCACCACTGCCTGTGTATTTCTTGGGCAAACAGTGGTGACAGCAGGTCAAATGACGGGATTTATCAGAGGTAAAATTCTACTTTAGATTTAAAATCTGCGATATTTGGAATAAAGACCTCGTTTGCAACGTTCATGGTTTTAAATTTCCCCGGTGCATACAAAACCAGCTGTCCGAATGTCTGGTTAAGGTTCATGTCGGTGGCGTATCGTTCAATATCGCTGAAGCGCATTGATTCGATAGCCTGTGCGAGGCGTTGGTTGGTATTAAGTTGAGGGTCATCAGCGCCCAGACTCTGCCAGATATTTTGCGAGCGCATAGACTGGTTTATATCAACATCCTGTAACTGTTTTAACAGATTGCGCCGGATATGGGGCCAGTAACCCTCGTAAAACGCTTTTTCGCTGGTTTGTTGCTGTAAAAACGCAGAAATGTGGTCGAGCAAAACCTGTGGCGAATTATTGGGGCTCTGGATATAAAACGCGATGCCAGGATGCTGATTATGCGGAACGTAACCGGTACCCACTATATAGCCAAGTTGCTTTTCTGTACGTAAGGTCGTAAAGAAAGAGCCGGCCAGCATTTGTTCCAGTACCATACACATGGCCACATCCTGGATGTCATTGCTTGGCGCTTGTAAATACAACACAATCGCGGCGTCATCGTGTTCGCAAGCGACTTCATGATACAAGGTTTTGCCTACTGGTAACTTGGCCACCGGGCGCGACAGTGGCGGAGCTTTGGCAGATGCCGTTTGGCTCAGTACGCTGTCAACAATGCGTTGAGCAGCACTTGACGACCAGTTGCCGTGAATCAGCCCGTCAACATGGTAATAATCAAAGGCTCTGTCGCGCAGTCGCTGAATATCATCAAACTGACAATGCCGCACGGCGTCCAGCATTTCTACCGGAGCGTGTGTGTTTTTCTGGATTAACACACTCAGGCGCGAAAATAGTCGGTTAATTGGCTTGTTGAGCAGTGTGTTATGTAAGCTCTGACACTGTAGTACCTGTACCTGTTGAAAGGTTTGTGGGTCTGGCGTGAACCCTTTAATGGCATCAATAAGATGATTTAGCAATTGTCCCTGTTGGGCACTGAACCCTCTGGTGTGAATACTAAACCCACCCTGATGACCGTATATCCGGTAATGCAGTCCGGCTATTTCCGCCCGATAAAACCGGCCTTGCAGAAAGTCATTAAGCGCGGCCAGCCATAGCCGTTTCGCCGCTACCTGGTGAATATTTTGTGCCAAAGACGGGATATCAAAAGACACAAAAATATCGCCTTTGGGAACATTGAATATGTGATCCTGGCAGAACCAGAAATCAAACCCTTTATTGCTTACTAACTGTTGCGGCAGGGCATATTGTGCTTCGTTTTTACACAGGCTGTAGCTGTCACCAATAAAAGGATTGGGTGGCGACATAAATATGGCTTGCACTGGCGTGGGAGTCTGCCACGCTATCAGTTGCTGTTCTGTGTACGGCTCAATAGCATAAGCCGCATCGTAGTAGGCGCACCTTTTTGTGGTGGCTACGCCCTGAGCTATAACTTTTACCCGCAGGTTCGCCGGCGTAAAATAAGCTAGCGCATCACATAAGCTTTGTTGCGTTAAGGTTTCAGAAATACAGGCTTTGGCAATGTCGCCCCAGCTAAAATACTGATGTAATTCAGCCAGTTCACTAATAGCCTGCAACGGCTTATGCGAATCATCATATTGCCTAGCTAATTGATTCAGCTTGGCTTTCTCCTGCAGTCGCCATTCTTCTTTAGCGGCTTCCTTTAGTATCTCAATAACGTAAAACGCCGCGTTGATGATGTCTTGCTGCTGTGTAAGCCCGCTCTCGGTAAGTTGCAGGTTTATGTTAAAATCTTTGAAATTCTGACCTTCGATACCAGAGCCAGCAATCAGATTACTGACCCAGCCTTTGGCTTTGAGGTAGGCAAACAGACTGCCTGATGCCTCATCGCCCAGTACATGGCTGATAAAATCCAGTGGCTTGCTACTGATATCCAGATGTAGCGCTGGCAGAGCAAAGGTAATGATCAGGCGTCTTGCGGCCTGTAGCGGCTCAATATTAATTTGCGTGCCGAGTTGCCCGGCCGTATACAGGGGAGGCAATTCAAGTTTTGCGGCGCTGCCAGCGGCGAGCAGGCCAAATGAGCCTTCAATCCACGGAGTCAGCTGACTAACGCTAAAAGGCGAATAAATACATAAGGTAAGGTTTTTCGCGCAATAGTACTGTTGATGAAAGTCGCTGAGCATTTCTTTCAGTTTTGGCACCGGGAACTGATTAAATATCAGTTCATTGCCAACCGAAAACTTGGCAAATGGGTGTGCCGGGTTGGCCGTTTCCTTGTGGATTTGATAGAGCCGCCGTAAGTCATCCTTGCGCTTATACTGATACTCAGCATCGATGGATTGAATTTCTGAGGCGATGCGTTCCTGTTTAAAGTGTGGGGCGCCTAGCATCGCAGCAAAAGCGGGGAGTAAGCGTGGCAATGCCTGAGCGTGAGCCTGAAAATGATAATTGGCAAACTCTGTACCTGTCCAGGCGTTTATCGATCCGCCAGCCTGTTCAATCAGGTCGTTAATCCCATTCGGGTCGGGAGTAAGGTCGTTGCCCATGAATAACATATGTTCCAGCAAATGCGCCAGACCGGGGCAATCTTCTGGATCAAAGAAGTGGCCAGCTTTACAGCTAACCGACACGCAGCAGGTGTCTACTTCAGGTTTGTGAATGACGAGTACCCGGAGTCCATTTTCGAGAACAAGTGATTCAGTACTGTTTAAGTCCTGGGAAATATTCAATGTATTTGTCTTCGCTTATTCGCTTATTATTATACTTCCGGCCCTGCTCATAGACTGAGTTATTCCACCTTAGTCTAAGTCAATGCAATAGTACTAGGCGAGGGACGCGACCTTTGTTATCGTACACTTGTCATTACTCATCATATTAGCAATGTTATGTCAGGTCAAAGTAGCAAAGACGACATTTTAATTTTTATCATGCGCCATGGTGAAGCCGAGGGACTCCTTACCGATGACAAGAGCCGGCGTCTTACGGCCGTGGGTAACGCAGAAGTTGGGGCTTCCAGCCATTGGCTGGCAGAGGGCTATTGCCTCGACAAACAGATTGCCACTGCACTGGTCAGTCCATACACCCGAACCCGACAATCTTATCAGCAGGTTGCCAGTACTTTACATGCCAGTCAGTTTGAAATCTGCGCCGACATTACGCCCGATGGTAACGTAAAACTAGTGCACGATTATATCGACGTGCTGGCCCGGCAGAGTTTGAAAAACAACACTGGAAAGCCGCTGTTACTGGTTAGCCATATGCCATTTGTGTCGTTCTTTCTCGATGAAATTTGCGACGTGCCAAAAATGTCTTTGTTTGCTACCGGCTCCGTTGCAGTGGTGCGTTATTCATTAAGCCGAAGTAAAGGTGTTTTACTCCAGCATTATCAGGGGCTGTAACGGGCTAACCCGCTTTGAGCAGGCATTACCTTAAATGTTCTCAGCTTTGAATTTCTGTTTATTCTGATACATTTCTGCTTTAGAAATCTCGCTGCTTTCCGATATAGAGCCTGTAGTGAATCTATTATTTGAGAGCGTATGTCCGGCCAGTCGATCCCTGAACAGTTGCGTAAATCGCTTCAGCGTCATGTTGAGGAGGCAGACCTGCACGAAGACGAAGAGCTAACCCAGTTAATGGGCAAATTAAGTGATTTGTCGGCCAAGGTGGCTGCAGCCAAAGCGAAAGCTCTGGCCAAGCGGAAAATTACTCGTTAGGGGTAGGCGTGCTTTCCCGGTAATACTCAGGCATCACCCGCACGGTTTTAATCATATTTTCGTTAATATCAATAATTTCAATTGGGTATCCTGCTAAACGCAGGCTAACATTGCTCTCCGGAATCTCTTCCAGGTATTCCAGGATCAAACCGTTAAGGGTTTTCGGGCCCTCGGTAGGAAAGGTCCAGTCCATTTCTTTATTTAACTCACGAATATTGGCACTGCCATCGACTAATACACTGCCATCCTGTTGAATGGATACTTCCTTACTGTGATCGGGCAGATTGGTAGTGGTGAAGTCTCCAATAATTTCTTCCAGGATATCTTCTAGTGTAACCAGACCCTGAATATCGCCATATTCATCAACGACCAGGGCAATCCGCTCTTTCTCAGCCTGAAACTGGTACATCAACGTATGCAGTGGAATAGACTCGGGTGCAAAATAGATTTCTCTAACTGCGCGCAGCAGCGACGCTTTGGTAAATTGATCCTTAGATAACAGGCGCAGGGCATCGCGCACGTGCACAAAACCAACCGCGTCATCAATGCTGTCGCGGTATAGCAAAACGCGGGTATGTTGCGCGGTAGTGAGCTGTTTCTGAATGATTTTCCAGTCGTCATTAATATCTATGGCGACTATGTCACTGCGCGGCACCATAATGTCTTCCGCGGTCACGTTTTCCAGATCCAGAATACTCACCAGCATGTCCTGGTGCTTTTTAGGGATCATGGTACCGGCTTCATATACTACGGTTCGAAGCTCTTCCCTGCTGAGGGAGTCGCCGGCACCGTCATGGGGCCTGATACGCAGTATAGCCAGAATGCCGTTGGTAATACCGTTAATAAAAGCAACAAAAGGGTAGAGGACTTTCAGCAACGGCGACAGGATTATCGAGCTGGGAAACGCTATTTTTTCCGGATACAGTGCCGCCAGTGTTTTGGGAGTCACTTCAGCAAAAATCAGCAGGATAATTGTCAGGCCAATTGTGGTGGCAAACACCGCCCAGTACTCGCCAAACCAGCGGGTACAGATAATGGTTGCTATGGCTGAAGCGGCAATGTTCACCAGGTTATTGCCAATCAGGATCAAGCCGATTAGGCGGTCTGGACGGTCGAGAAGTTTCTGAACCCGGTTAGCCCCGCGGTGCCCTTCGCCCTGAAGGTGCTTTAAGCGGTAACGATTGATAGACATCATTCCAGTTTCGGAACTGGAAAAATAGGCTGAAAGTGCAATCAAAATGCCCAGTGCAATCAGCAGTGCACTGGTAGATATGTCGTCCAACTAAGGAATCCCTTGTACTGATTAGAACCACCAATGTAGACAGTCAGCTACGTGGTTTCAAGTGTTTATTCGGTGAATGCGACTATATGAGTACTTCGCTAACAAACCGGCTGCCAAAATAAGCCAGAGAAAGCAGAATTACACCAACAACGGTTAATGATATGACTTGTTTTCCCCGCCAGCCCCAGAGTTTCTGGCCAACCAGCAGTACAATAAACACAATTAAACCGGCAATGGATAATACCGTTTTATGGATGTAACCGCGACCAAACATGTTATCCAGGAAGATAAAGCCGCTCAACTGCGCAATAACCAATAAAATGGTACCCAGCAAAATCAGCTTGAATAAGATTGACTCAACCAGCATGAGCGGCGGCAGCGAAGAGTGCAATAATCCCGCGCCCTTATGTTTTAGCTGATGAGTAATATAAGACATCTGCAAAGCATATAAAAAACCAATCACCAAGGCCCCGTAGGCAAATAGTGACAAGGTTATATGAATTACCAGCCCAGGGCGCATATCGATGTGCATAATATGGCTGACCGGCACAAACATGGAGGCCAGAACAGTAAAAGCCGAAAAGCTGAAGACCACGGGCAATAAAATGGTGTTAGGCAACAGGCTGCTGCTAACCAGCATCGACAAGGTTATCAGCCAGGCGACCAGCGACAGTACGTTAGTAATACTCATATTCTGCCCGGCCTGTGCAGCCAGTATGGCATCGCCCAGATAAAATGAGTGAAAAACCACTGCCAGTGCCGCAATACTCAGCGACAGCATGCGGTTGGGCCCCTGATTATGAAAAAATCGCCCCGTCACCGAAACCGCTGAAAACAAATAGGC
>CATMRP010000091.1 GCA_950073835.1 uncultured Alteromonadaceae bacterium | reverse complement strand
TAAAGATACCTGGATTGTAGACATGGAGGCCGACTAACGATGTTATCTAGGGTAGCTAATCATATTTACTGGATGGAACGGTATCTGGAGCGCGCGGAAAACACCGCCCGTTTGATTCAGGTAAACACTCACCTCTTACTCGATTTACCACGCAATGTCACCCTTGGCTGGGAACCGATTATCGACATGTTGTCGTTTCGGGATGTGTTCTACGATCTGTACAAAGAAGCCGACGAGAAAAGTGTCATTAAGTTTATGGTGACCGACACAAACAATCCGGGTTCAATTATTAATTGTCTGGCGGCCGTACGGGAAAATGCACGCATTATTCGTGAAATTATCCCCTCGGAGGCCTGGGAGCAAATCAACAACCTGTATATTGCTGCTAAAGCTGATGGCCAAAGCGTTTTGACCCGTCGTCACCGCTTTAATTGCCTGCACCGTATCATTGTTGCGAATCAAACGATTACCGGGCTACTAGGCGGCACTATGCTACGCGGTGAAGGCTACGCATTTTTACGCCTGGGCAGGCACCTTGAGCGCACCGATATGACTTCGCGCATTATCGATGTACGTTCGGCATCTTTGTTACCTGATTTATCGCCAGAGCAGTCAGCGTTTGAGAATATCCAGTGGATGGGAGTGCTAAAGTCGCTGACTGCGTATCAGATGTACCGTCAGGAAATGCGGATCAGAATAAACCGTGCTGACGTGCTGGAATTTTTAATTAACAATAAACAATTCCCGCGTTCTCTGCAGCACGGCCTGATGCAAATTGGCAAGTGCCTGCTGGAGCTGCCGAATTCACAAAGTATTTCACAGCAGGTCGAAGCGTTATCAGAGGAATTACAAAAACTCGATACTCATGAACTGACCCAGGACAGACTCCATGAAGTCATTGATGATATTCAGCTTGGTGTAGTGAAAATTCATCAGTCTATTAATAGCCAGTACTTTTAATATTATCCTATGGGGCTGGTGCTAGTGCCACCAGCCCTGATGCTCCGGGTAACTTTCCAGCCCGGATAGTCTTACTCAAACTGTCTTTTTCGCAGAAGCCAAACTAGAATGATAAAAAGTCATATTCTCAGTCGGCTTCGGGTGTTAAATTTAAAGCGGTTTATCGGCTCCTATATTCGTTCATTGCTTGCATTGGTGATGGGAGGGTATTTAGCTGCAGTATCGGCAAATGAACAGCAAGCCAAGCCAGAAACACTGCGGATCCCCGCACAAGTCACTAAAGACAATCAAACCTACGCCTACTATGTTGAAGTGTTAAAACTTGCACTGGAAACTACCAGTGACCGAGATTCGGCAATCAGAGTCATACCTGATCCGTTGAATGCCAACCAGAACCGGTTATTACGACAGATAAAAGTAGGCTCAACGGACGTTACCTGGGCCGTTACTACCGAAAAACGCGAACGCGAATATTTAGCTGTTTATTTTCCGGTTGCGCGTGGATTGTTTGGCTACCGGGTATTTCTGATACACCCGGATAACCGCGCACTCTTTGTAAACAAATCTCCTAAGGCACTCAAACAAGATTTGTCTGTGCAGGGGATGGGCTGGCCTGATAGCGAGATAATGCGCTTTAATGGTTACCGTGTTGAAGAAGTACCAACCACTATGATGTTTAAATTAATCGAGTCTAAAATGGCCGATTTTTTTCCCCGCTCAGTAATAGAAGTAGAGAATGAACTGTCTAACCTGTCATCTAATCAGCTGGCTGTAGCACCTTCTATCGCATTTTACTATCCATCACCCTCGTACTTTTTTGTAAACAAACAAAACAAAAAGTTAGCGCAGCGTATTAAACAAGGACTTGATAAAGCGCTGACCAATGGCAAATTGTTGAGGCTTTATGCTCAGCAACCCTTTGCAAAATCAGCCAATACTATGCTCCTGAACAGGCGAATCATTGCATTAAAGAATCCTCTTCTTACTCTGCAATCCAGACAAACTCTAAAGCGTTACAATGCCTTCTTATTAAAACAATAATTTCTTATTTAACAATAAGATAAATAATTTTTTGTGTTTTTACCTTTTATTTGTAGGCGACCGGTCTATAATTAATAGACGAACGGTCTAAAATGAATGAGCAAATGCAACAAAATCGACGGGGCAGACCCCCTAAGTCAGCCAGAAACTTCGACGACACCAAAGAAGCCTTACTCCTTGCTGGCATGGCAATACTCACTGAGCGGGGGTTTAACACCGTTGGTATCGACATGATCCTAAAGCGTGTAGGTGTCCCTAAGGGCTCGTTTTATCACTACTTTAAAAACAAAGATGATTTTGGTTTACAGGTCATTGAGCGTTACGACCAGTATTTTTGCGCCAAGCTAAGGCGATGTCTGGCTTCTCATCCATCACAGCCACTTACCGGCGTGGCGACCTTTATTCAGGAAGCTATCGATGGCATGGAGAAATACCGCTTTAGCCGCGGTTGTCTGATTGGCAATTTTGGGCAGGAAATGCCCATTCTGGCGGAGTCATTCAAGCAACCGCTGGCTCAGTGTTTAAAAAACTGGACGTCTATGCTGGCGCATAACCTGGAGCAGGCAAAGGTGCTCGGTTTAATTCATCAGGAGACCGACTGTCTGCAGCAGGCGGAGTTTTTCTGGATTGGCTGGGAAGGCGCCATTTTGACTGCCAAGGTCATGCAGTCCAGCTTACCAATGCAAAAATTTGCCGATGGTTTTATCCATCAACTAACTATCAAGCGTTAACCCCGGAGGACACGATGTTTAAAGCAATTTATATTAACAAAAACGATCAGGACTACACTGCACAAATTAACGAACTCGATGAGTCGGCATTACCGGATGAAGATGTTCTGATAGCCGTGGAGTACAGCACATTAAACTACAAGGATGCGCTGGGAATTACCGGTAAAAGCCCGGTAGTAAGACAATTCCCCATGGTAGCGGGTATTGATTTGGCAGGGACAGTGCTGGACAGTCGCTCACAAAGATTTTCTGCCGGTGATAAAGTGCTGGTAAATGGCTGGGGCCTGGGCGAACAGTATTGGGGTGGGTTAGCGCAAAAAGCCCGCATTAATGCTGACTTTGTGCAAAAGATGCCTGCCGGTTTATCCAGTCAGCATGCTATGGCTGTGGGCACTGCCGGCTATACTGCTATGCTGTGCGTGATGGCGCTTGAGTCCCAGGGCGTCACTCCCGATAAAGGAGAGGTGCTGGTTACCGGTGCAAATGGTGGTGTAGGCACAACCGCTATCGCCATACTGGCGAATCTTGGTTATAACGTGGTTGCTTCCACTGGCCGCCTGGAACAGGCAGATACGTTAAAAGCCCTGGGAGCCAAAGAAGTCATCGACCGTGCCACGCTTAGCGAACCTGGCCGCCCACTGGCGAAAGAGCGCTGGGCCGGTGTAGTCGACTCTGTAGGCAGTCACACCCTGGCGAATGCCTGTGCCGCCACCCAGTCTGAAGGTGCGGTAGCTGCATGTGGCCTGGCTCAGGGCATGGATTTTCCTGCTACCGTAGCGCCATTTATCCTGCGTGGCGTAAAACTGATGGGGGTTAACAGTGTGACACAGCCCATGGCGGTTCGTGAAAAGGCCTGGGCACGGGTGATTACAGATTTACCTGAATCCAGCCTGTCGACTATCACCCAACAAGTTACCTTAGCCGAAGCTCTTGATGTAGCACCGCAGTTTTTGTCGGGGCAGGTGCAGGGGCGTATTGTTGTGGACGTCAATGCCTGATTGGTTTACGAGCTCCTCTTAAAATAGGGGAGCTTTATTTTTCTTTCACCTAAAGTTTGTTGTCTCCTTTTTTACCTTGTTTGCGATACCTGCATCTGCCGGCGTGCCAAATTCCGGGCGCATTATTCCTTAAGAATACCTTACATGCATTACCCTTTAGACGCGCTTATTTGCTAAGAATAAAAAAACGACTCAGATTGCTATTGCTCTTTCAGAACGCAGACATTACAGATAGTCATGTGTCGGTGAGTTGGCTGTACCCAATGGCTAGATGAGCGTTTACTGACGATAAACTAACCATAAATAGTTACGCGTAACGCATTTTGGGGTGTTTTACAGGCGTTTTTAAGCACTATAACCACATTGCTAACCATAATCAGCTGATGAAACTCAATGATATGTAAAGCAGTGAAACGATTGTTTCATCGGGTCTGTTAACTCAGTCAGGGCTATTATTGAGGAATGCCTGGGGATATTTAAACACTACTTCAGCGTAATCGGCTGGGTGATTTTACCGGGTACTGGCAGTGAGGCTGAGTTTATATGGTTGATGAAAATTATTTATCCTCGCGAAGAATATTTTCCACTCTGATTGTCATTGGTAGATTGTCAGACAAAGCGCATAATCGCCCCGTTTTCAATTACTGGTTACCGCATTTATGCAATTTTCTAACGACCGTGTTTCGGTTTACGCACTAGCCGAGAGTGAGCTCACATCAGACTATGCCATTGATATTGGTACCCGTTATCGTGATGCCTCGCTGATTGAGTTGCCAGGGGGCGAAGCCTGGGTGTTTGACTATGGCGTCATGGTATTTTGGGGGATAGACGAAGATGAACGTTTATCACTGATACATCGCATTAAGATCCAAAGCGAGCTTCTGGCTGGTGAGCACCAGGAGCATTTTCGGTTTACCGTGGGCGGAAGTGAGGTCAAACTGCAAAAAGACCACATTACGTTGTCGTCTGATGACCCCTTGTTGCGGCTGGCCATTAGTCATGCCCTCGCACAGTCAATCAAACTGAATGATTATGAGCTCAGGGCTCAGCATACTATTGCTGAGTACAGTCATTTACCTAAAGTACTGGCCGAAACAGGCTCAATCAAACTGGGACGACGCCAGATTGCCAGTATCCGCGGACATTTGTTCAGTACTAAAAGCGACATCTTTTTGCATTATAACCTGCTTGATACACCTGAATTCTTCTGGGAATACCCGGTGTACGAACTGGCTTATAACACGGCAGCCAGGTACCTGGACATTCGCCCAAGGGTAGAATTGTTATCGAACAAACTTAACGTTATACATGAGTTGTTCGATATGCTGGCAGATGAACTAAAACACAAACACTCGTCTTTTTTAGAGTGGATCATTATTATTCTGATAGCCTTTGAAATCGTCATGGTCGGTGCTGAAGGGCTGTTGTCACTGTTTTAACGCTGTGCTGGTTACCCCTTATTTGTGGGTAACCGCCAGAGACTCACGCCGGATGGGCTTTCCATGCAAAATAACTGTGTCGATTGTTTGCCAGTGAGCCACGTTTTGCCTGGGATTCTCAAGCATAATAAGCAAATTAGCGATTTTACCCGGCTCAATGGTGCCATATAGGTTGTCGAGGCCAAATTGCCGGGGACCATTTATGGTTGCTGCCGAAAAAATGTGGGATGCGCTGATTCCGGCAGCGGCCATTTGTTGCATTTCATAAAAGGTAGAGAGTCCCGGAGCCGCCGCAAAGGAAGGGCTTGATGGGTAATCCGAAGCTAACAGCAGTGGATGGTTTTTCGAGGCAAGGTAAGCGGTTGCCTGCTTTGCCCGACTCACACCATAGCCACTCAACTCAAAAATTCTGGCTTCGGGTAAGCCACCAAAATCTTCACTGATCTCACGTTTAAACCATTGACCCTCGTGTGTTAAATACCATTGCAGGAGTGCTGCGGGTAAGACTTTTTGCCGCCTTGTGTCATTCAGGGTGTTGCTGTCATACATCCCCTGAAGCGACAGCATTACCTGAATAGTGGGCATATAGGCCGTCTTCGAGTTAATCAGCCTGTCAAGGGTAGCAGTAACCGGAGGATTGTCTTGATCAGATGGCCATTGCCAGTTCCATAACCCGTGAGCAATGCCATCTACCTGATGGTTTAAAGCGATATGATACATATCGATGGCATTAGCATGGGCCCACACCTGTAGATTAGCTTTGTCTGCGGCCTTACGAATTCGTTGCAGGGTATCATCATTTAATAATGGCCAGTCCGAAGCCGCGCCAAAACCATCTTCTATGTATATTTTAATACAGGGTGAGCCGGTTTTTGCGATTGCTGCTACCACTGCTTCCGGCGTGTGTTGCGAAGGGTCGACACTCTCCGGCAAGTTAAGCCTGGCAGCGTCTTCAATAATAAAGAATTTTGCCTGCTGCAAAGTAAATTCTGCAGACAGGTGAGGGTAGCCACCAATTACCGGTATAGGCTGGCATGTATAGAAGTCAGGATGATGTTGCGCCGCGGTAAAACTCGCCGCGCCGTCACCAGCCCCTAAATTGAGTACCTGCGTGATACCAAAATACAACAGGCTTCTGGGCAATTGAGTTAAATACTCAGCAACCAGATCGGCATGCTGACTGGCATTAGGCGTGCCCAGGAACCCAATGCCCGGAATACTGCCTACATGAACATGGCTATCCATAATACCCGGAGTAAGGTATTTACCTTTGCCATCGATTATCGTGGCGTCGGGGTTAATTGGTTGCAGCGGTTCAGTGGAAACGTCGGTTATCCTGCCATCAACAATTCTGATTTGCGTATTGTGTTGTGCGGCTGAAAGATGATCAGAGACGACGGTAAAATTATTCAGCAGCAGCTCTTCAGCCACAATCGCACTATGCCACCCTACCATTATTGCCAACGCGAATAACTTTGACTTCATTGTTGCTTTCCTTGCCTGGCTGAATCATCACTATTTTAAGAGCCGAGAGCATCCTTACAAGGGAAACTCTGTAAGCAAACGTAAAGGGTAGTCGGTTTGCTATGACGGGGTTAATGACTGGCATTGCTGCTACCACTTGGCGGCATAAGCACTGAAAAGCCTTACTTTGATACCGATAAAAACGGGCTGTTACAAGGGAACATACTTTCAGGGTATAAAGGAAAGGTGTAAAAGGTATTTCCCAGCCAATTCAAGCCCGTGTAAATTTACACAATGTTAACGTATGGCGGTGCAATGGTAGGCAAGGTTGACAATTACAGAGCAGCACATCCTGTACTGGTTTGTTATTTTAAGTTATAGATAACAATTACCTACCGTTTCTAACTGGGAGTCTACCCCGCAATTCTAATTAATCAGCGATAAATAATATTTTACAACTCGCGATTGATTTACTTCGTTGCCATACAAATTGTTGCAAATAAAAGGTGGTAAATATGTCAATGCGTGGCGTACTAAGGCTGGCGGAAGTTCAGATGCGAGTGCTGGATATGGCTGAGTCCAAACAACATTATGGCAACCGAATGGGCTTACACGAGATGATGACCGATGATAACGGCCTAGTTTATTATAAAGCCTGGGCGGAACACGATCATCACAGCCTGGTATTGCGGGAAACCGATCAGGCAGGATTGGATCATATTGCTTTTAAGGTATATGACGATGCAACACTGGATGATTTAGAAAACAAAATTATCGATTTTGGTATTGAGGTTGAACATGTTCCTGCTGGTGTTTTTCCTAAAAGTGGCCGCCGCTTAAAGTTTATTTTACCCACCGGTCATGAAATGCATTTATTTGCTGACAAAGAGCAGGTAGGAAACTCACTGGGTACACTTAATCCTGATGTGATCCCCGCTGATGACGTGTGTCGTGGCTTTCGTATAAATGGTTTGGATCATGTGTTTATAGTGGGGCCAAACGCAGACCAAAATTTAAAGCTGTTTACCGAAGTGTTTGAATTTAGTTATACCGAAAGAGTGATTGACGGTGAAGGGAATACGGTTTTGTTTTTTGTCAGCTGTTCAAGCCGGGCCCACGATATCGCTTTTGGGGTTAATCCTAATCCAGGCCTTATTCACCACGTTTCCTTCAGACTGGAAAACAGTCAGGATCATATTCGTGCTGCCGACCTGATTGGCAAGTATGAAATTCCGGTAGAAATGAACGACCGCCATGGTGTGACTCAGGTAAAAACAGTGTATTACTTTGATCCGTCGGGAAATCGAAACGAAGTGTTTTGCGACGGCTACACCTACTATCCCGATATGCCGCTGTTAACCTGGACCATGGACGAACTGAGCCATGCCGCGTTTTCACAATCGCTGCATGTGCCAGACAGTTTCTTAGGGGTTTATACCTGATTTGTTTTGAATGGTTTCCAACCACATTCAAGCGCCGGTTGATCCCTGATCACCGGCTTTTTTGTGCTATTCACCATGACAAACCGCATCTGCCGGGTCATTATTTTCGTTGTTGCGATCATCTGTTGCGATGTATCAGCGAATAAATGCCAGCCAGTTTTCGAGCAGGTTAGCAAAGTCCATCAGGCCACACCCAGAGACCGGGCCTTCAGCCAGATCCTGGTCGAACTCACTGTGATTGAGTTGGGTGTTATTGAGAAAAAGTTCTACTTCATCGTCGGCAATCACCAGGTGATAGATTTTGCCGGCATATGCAAATTCCATTTGTTGCCTGGCCAGTAGTTTTTCAATCGCCGCCAGTAAATGGGTAACGGCAGCAGTGTCTGCGCCAATATCATGACTGAGCCAGTCGCCAAAATATTCACTTTCCACATCGCATTTAGCCAGCGGCTCGCCAGTGACATCGGTTAAAAATTCAAAATCCATGGTTTATCTCACGCAGTAGGTGGTACAAAAACATAACCGGTATTTTCCAGCTCAGTTAAGTACACGCGAACGTCAAACTCGATTTGATGGTAATCGGGTAACATATGCCGACACAGCTGATAGAACGCTTTATTGTGGTCTTTTTCCTTAAGGTGGGCGAGTTCATGCACAACAATCATAGTTAAAAACGCTTGCGGCGTGTTTTTAAACAGCTCGCTCACTCTCAGTTCATTTTTACTTTTCAGCTTGCCACCCTGTACACGCGAAACGTAGGAATGCAGGCCAAGCGCATGGTTAACAATATGGATTTTACTGTCGTAAATGACCTTACTCAATGGCGGTGTTTTCTTCATGTACTGGTTTTTAATTGTCATCGCATAATCACGTAACGTTTTATCATTATTTATATTATGTACCTGGGGATAGCGAGCGCGTAGCCACTCTCCCAGTTTATTGGCATCCACCAGTTGGGCTACCTGGTCCTGCAGATGTTGCGGGTAATGAGACAAGTACGTGAGGGGTAAAGCCATAGGTGATTCTGATTTGCTACTTAAACTCCACGCATTATACACACAACACATCAGGGCGATATTGATCAATACTGAACCGACCTGATTAGTTGTTCTGATAGCGTAGTAAGCACTTTAACGGTGTCCAGACCTGAGCGTATGACTGGCGATCAATCACCAGGCGAATTTGTGTAACGGCGTAAGACAGCGCCGAGTGGCGCTGCATATGGACAACGATGTAAGTTATCAATATCCTTTATCAATCAAAATTACCTACGCAGCGCAGAAGACCGAAAATCAGACAGTCTTCCTTTTACATGCCATTGCATGGCAGGCTGTTTTCGTTCGTTATCCAGGCCATTGAGTAACATACTGCCGCTGATTAAATCATGATAAATCCCGGCCCTTTGGATCATTACAGGCACATCATACAACTGTATTAACGGGTGGAGTGAGGTTCGCCATAGTTCACCTTTGCTATCGTAAGATTCGGTCAGTACCACTTTCCAGCTATCTTCATCGATATAAAAAATTCTGCGCTGGTAAATATGCGACATGCCATCTTTTAATGTTGCCTCAATTTTCCATACTCGGTGTAACTCAAAACGCATGAGGTCATTTCTAACCTTTGCGCCGTCAATTATGTCGTCGTACTTCAGCGACGGATCACCCAATTTGTAGGCATTATAAGGAATATATATTTCTTGCTTACCCATTAAACGCCAATCATAACGGTCGAGCGCACCATTAAAGCCGCCGGCATCATCAATGGTCGTCATACTCTCACTACCATCTGCTACATTGTCGTAAGCCAGATTAGGGGCTCTGCGGACACGTCGTTGACCAGAATTATAAATCCACGCGCGACGGGCACCCTCAGATAAATCCATCGTTTCATGCACCAGATACACCGTGCCAATTAGCGACGAAGGAGAGTCATAACGACCAAGAAAGTAAAAGCTATCGTTGTTGTCCTTAACCTGGTTCATTTCTGAAGCCTGTATAATGGTTGAACACCAGCCAACACGATAATAACTCCCGTTTGGATAAACAGGGAACCAATCAGTACAGGCTTCTACACCACCAATCCAACCATTTAAGTGATTAAACATTACCTCTTCGGCAGTATTGGGAACAGGGAAGGGGATGCCCGGCTGCCGATGCCCTTTCAGACTTGCATCTTCGACATTAGCCTGACCAGCCCGGGCTATTGTTGCATCATAAACATGGGAGGGGTTCGCAAAGCTACGGTGACCAGGATAAACGGGCATTTTGAAATCTTTAGGTGACTGCAAAAGGGCAATCAGGCCACTGGTTAATTTATCCTGATACTGACCATAATTGTCTTTAGTGATGGTAAACAAAACCGATTCGTTAGCATAAGGATCGGTATAACCATTCTCGGGTTGCCAATTTTGCGGCACCTCTGTTAATCCTCCTTGCCAATCTGGTATCGAACCATCAGCATTGCCTTTTCTTTCTGCTCCCAGTGGCGTTAACGTTTCATTATCAAGCAGAACACTAAGCGTAGGGTTATCATTGCCAGCGTATAAGGTCGATGGGATAAAGGATAAACACAAACAGACAAAGAAAAAGGTATAGGAATTAGTAGTATTCATAAGGCTTATTCGGAAAGGACCATGTCACTGCCAGCTCAAAAGTTAACAAACTATAACTTTTTGTGAGACACATTCGTAGTTTTACCGGCACAAAAAAACTGAAATTTCATATGACATCAGAATAGTCAGGAAGTACAGCCCAATAGAGCAGGGCGTGAGAGTAATCCAGTATCCAGTAACAGTTGTTAAAATAAATTAACAATATAGCTAAAATTGTCTAATCTAATTGATATTGCCTTTGGTTTGCGCACCGGTTAAGGCTCAAACCGTCTCAAAGTGAATGCGTATTATGATGTTGCGGCTTTTTGTTTTGCTGTTATTTTTTTCGGCCAGTGCCCCCGCCAGAGAAGCCGAAGAGTATAGTGTTATCCTGGTTAATTCGTTTAACGAGTCTGATTTTGAAGTCAAAATGATGTACCGTTTAATGAGCCAGGTGTCCGAAGCCGAAAATATCCTGGTATTGACGGTACCCGCTTATTACGCCGATTCGGTGAAAGATTTCGGCCCTGAAATCAGGCAAACCATACTCGATAACTTTAATTATCAGTTACAAAATCTGATCAATGATAAGCAAAACGCGAGTTTTGCCAGACTTGTTGCAATCGGCCGCCACGCCAGCGTATTTGTGGATACCAACCCAACCATTCTGCCCCTGGCCGAACGCTATTTTTTACACATAGACTGGCGCCCCAGTTCGGGCACGCTAGTGCGTTCTGATTATGAGCCGGATTTATCTTATGCTCAGATTTTAGCCGCACTACCAGATACCAAAGAAATAGTACTCGTGCATGGTAATCTTGGCCTCGAACAGGATGACGGTTTGGTGCAAAACTTCGTTTCCAAGGTGCCTGCCGGGGTTGGCTTTCGCTACTTCAACCCCGCTAAAAATCCCAGCCAAACACTTAATGCATTGCGCGATAGCCCAGCGGGCACCCCGATAATTTATATCAATTATAAATTTCACGAACGAAACTGGGAGAGCGTACATAATTGGCTAACCACGCAAACAAAACATCCCGTGTTTACCATATTTTCCCACAATGTGAGTCGTTATGCCGGTGGCGCCGTCGTGGTACCGGAAAAAATAGCCGACACCGCCATTGCCCTGGCAAAAGGTGAGCAATTGGCTGTGGAACAAAATAATGTGGTCAGTCAGCAATTTAATGCCAAACAATTGGACCGCTGGGGTATAGATGCAGAGGCTTTGCCGCCTGGTGCTGAACTGGTAAATGTGGAGCCGTCGGTTTACTCGTTGGAGATAGTACTGGCTATCGTTAGCTTTTTCCTGGTCATCATTGTGGTGATGACCATATACATGTTGTATCGCGCTAACCTGCATAATAAACATATGGCCATAGCCCTAGAAGATGCCGACAGTGCCAACCGCTCTAAAAGCGAGTTTCTGGCTAATATGAGCCACGAAATCCGTACCCCCATGAATGGTGTTTTAGGCACACTGCAAGTGCTGGAACGTGCGGATTTAACCAGTCAAACCAAAGAACGGGTCAGCAAGGCACTGTTTTCGGCTAAGCACCTGTTAATCATCATAAATGACATACTTGACTACTCAAAAATTGAGGCCAATAAACTCGAACTTGAGGAACAACCATTTTCATTACTGGAAATTACTGAGTCGGCAGTGTCTGATCTTCAGGCCCTGGCACAGAGCAAAGACCTGCATCTGGCGGTGGAGGTTGAGGGCTCCTTTCAGGATGGTTGGCTTGGCGATTCGGTAAGGGTTAAACAAATCATTGTTAACCTGGTGTCTAACGCGGTGAAATTTACAGCGACAGGATCGGTCACTGTCAGGCTGGGCGTGGCTACTGCCAGTAACCAGCATGAGCAAATTGTAATCGAAGTTACCGATACCGGCATTGGCATGAGTAAAGTTATGCAGAGTAAGATCTTTGAGCGCTTTTCTCAGGCCGATACGTCCAGTACCCGTAAGTTTGGTGGTACCGGTATTGGCATGTCTATTACCCATAGCCTGGTAACTATAATGCATGGGCGGCTTACGGTGGAAAGTGAGGAACAGCAAGGTACCCGGGTGACGGTAGAACTGCCATTACCGCGAGTCGATCTTGGCAGGCAAGCTGAAGTGCCCTCTAGCCTGGCTGGTCCAGACTTAACCGGCAAACACCTGTTGGTTGCAGAAGACAATATGATTAATCAGACCATCATTGAGTCTATGCTGGAGTCAACCAATGTGCGTCTTGATATTGTCGACAATGGACAGTTGGCAGTGAATGCCGTTACCACCAGCAAGGGGAGTTTCGATGCGGTGTTAATGGATATCCAGATGCCGGTCATGGATGGTGTTCAGGCATGCAAAGAAATTAAAGCGCAATTTCCGCATCTCCCCGTTATCGCCCTTACCGCAGATGTCATGGCTGATGAAGTAAAAAATTACCTTCAACTGGGGTTCGATAAGCATATCGGTAAACCTATTGATATAAACTATTTGTATGAAGTGTTGGCTGAGGTTTGTGCCAACCGGTAAGTTTCCCTCTCAGCTATCGACATCTTCAGCGCTTTCCAAGCCATAACTGAGCAGCATATATGGCATCATTCAATCTTTATAAAAGTTTCAGTTGTCAGATTTGAAAAGTGTTTCCCACACACATGTCGAACATACATAACCAATTTGGACAGTCACTAATAACCATTTTGGACAGTCACAACATACACAGGTAAAAATTGTTGATACCGATGCGCATTTAACACGTAGCAGGCAATAAACAAACACGACAAGGGTAGAGTCAATGCATGCCAGTAACAACGAAATCATAACGTTATTTACTTACCGCTATTTTCTCGACTAACCGCTACCGCCCCATGACTTTAAGCAGGATATTGAGGATCTCAGAACCTTTCCTGAGCGTTTGGAGATAAGCCATGTTGATGAATGGCGTAGTTATATCCGGCGTTACATTCACCGTAATACACTTAGCGACAAACAGATTGAAACGCTTACAGAACGTCTCGATATTCCTGAGGTTTTTGAGGAGTATCAATATCTCAAGTCTATTGTTGTTACCGCTCTTAAGATTAACAACACCCCGCATGTAAGTGTTATCAATACGCCGCTAAAAGAATACCTTAATAAACTGATCAATATGTAATATCAGACAGTCAGGTACGCAAATAGGGCGCTACATAAGGCTTATTCGCAGCGATTTCTTCGTGACTCAGGCCCTTTAATTCATAGGGAAAAACCAGCCAGTCGGAGGTTTCATGCAGGCAAAAATCAGGCTTAAGGGTAGTGCGGTTATAACCGGTGCGCTGATAAAGGGTGGCGATTCTGACTTCTTCGGGCATATTCCGTTTGAGTTTGGTACTTAAGCGGTTAATCACAGCGGTGATGTTATGACCCGAACTGAACACGTCATCAACAATCAGCAAACCGTCATCAATATTCAGATTTTCAATAAGATACTGGGTACCGTGTACTCTTATGCGCTCGGGGGTCTCAACCATATTTTGGTACTCAGGCAAGCCCGGATAAGAGGTTCTCAGTGCAATATGATCAGTTAGTACACCCAGCGTTTGCAGGCATTCCTGCACGTAAATACCTACGGCGCTGCCACCGCGCCACAACCCCACAATAAAGGTAGGCCGAAAACCACTTTCAAAAATCTGCACGCCTAAACGAAAAGACTCTTCAATAATTTGTTGTTCTTCAAGGTAACGCTTTTCCAATGAGCATCTCCGGTGTGACACAATGCCAGGTTAAGGCTACCATAGCATTTGACTGACTGCTTATTAATCCCTTTTACAGGACAAGCAATGAAAAGCAAAACATATTTAAATGCCCAGGGGTTGCTGGACGACTCATTTAAACTGGCCGCTCAGGTCTATGATTCAGGATTTGAGCCGACGTTTATTATTGCTGTATGGCGTGGCGGTGCTCCCATTGGTATAGCGGTACAGGAATACCTGGCATTTCATGGAATCGAAACTGACAACATTGCGATTCGAACTTCCTCTTATCAGGGTATTGATGACCAGGCGAAAGAAGTAAGAGTGCATGGTTTAAATTATCTGGTTAAAAATATACAGCATCAGGACAAGCTGCTAATAGTTGATGACGTATTTGACAGTGGTCGCTCTGTACAGGCCATTATTAATAAACTAACGGACTTGTGCCGCCTGAACACGCCGGAGGAAATTCGTGTAGCTGTGCCGTATTACAAGCCACAACGTAATCAAACTAAACTGATACCTGATTATTATCTGTATGAAACAGAAGCGTGGCTGAAATACCCGCATTCATTGGAAGGGTTAAGTACCCGGGAGATTGCTGATAACCGCCCTGAGTTGTATGAAATCCTTAAAGCGCATCTTAAGGACGAGTAGGGGAATGATAACCAAGGCGAGCCAATGAACGTGTTAGCCGTTGATAAACTCATTCATTAGTTTGTAAACCTGATTACCTTCTTCCTCAGCCAACGTATTCAACAGTAAAAAGCCGTGAACCATTCCGGCAAAAACGTTTAATTGGACTGGTACGCCTGCGTTGCGTAGCTTTTCTGCATAGGCGTACGCTTCATCCTGTAAAGGGTCGCAATTGGCCACCATTATCAACGTTTCCGACATGCTTTCTGGCACTGGCATAAACAGCGGCGACACCTTGTTTCTGTCTTCGCCGTGTTGAAGGTAATTATCGAAATACCAGGCAATACTCTGTTTTTCTAACAAATAACCGCTTCTATAAATATCTATTGACGGGTGTTCCATGGTGTAATCAAGGCTAGGATAAAGCAGGATTTGCTTACTAATGTGACAATTAGATTGCGCTGAAGCCGATAGTGTTGCTGTAAGAGCAGCACCGGCGCTGTCACCAGCCAGGATTAGCTTATCTTCAAATCCAACGCTACCTAGCAAGGACTTATAGTGCGACAAAAGAAATTTGCAGTCTTCAATAGCCGCCGGATAAGGGTACTCAGGGGCCAGGCGGTAGTCCAGCGTAATGACAATGCTGTTGGTATGCTTTGCCATTCTGCGGCTTATCGCATCGTAGATATCAAGATCGCCGCACATATGACCGCCACCATGAAAATGAAGAATCACAGGCAATTTAGCTGTGGGGTCCGGCGAATAAATACGAAAGGGAATTTCTGTACGAGAATCGGTTTCTACAAAAAAACTTCCGTCTGAAATATACCGAATATCAGGACCTTTACCATTCATGGCCGACAGATTTTCCATATTGCTGCGCGCAAGCGCCGGCGAAGGCTTAATACCCTTTTGCAAAGCCTGTTTTCTGGCGATGGTGACTTGCTCAAGAAATGCACTGAGTTTGGCTGATACGGTATTCATAAATGAATAACTCCAGATGGCCGGTTTTCGGCAAGTTTACAACAGATAACAACAAAATGGTGGAATTGCTTTCGCTATTACGAATCAAGCTGAACAAAAACGGATGGACAGTAAACAGGTTAAACAGGTGGACAGTCACTGACTATCCCAGAGAACAGTTGGATTATTTTCAAACCTCGGCACTAAACAGGTGGACAGTCACTGACTATCCCAGAGAACAGTTGGATTATTTTCAAACCTCGGCACAATAAACCTATCTCTCATTTTGATTAGTTACATCCATGCCCAGACCCCGTAAAAGCCTTATCAGCCTGTCTGATACCCCTTTTTATCATTGCACCTCCCGCTGTGTAAGACGGGCTTATTTATGTGGTGAAGATAAATTAACCGGCAAAAGTTATGAGTATCGCCGGCAATGGGTTGAGGACCGATTGCTATTTTTAGCCGATGTATTCTGCGTGGATGTGTGTGCTTATGCTGTAATGAGCAATCATACCCACCTGGTGTTACGCATTAACAAACAAAAGGCCGATGACTTGTCGACTCGCGAGATTATCAGACGCTGGCATAAGCTCTTTAAGGGCATGCTGCTTTGTCAGCGTTACATTAACCCTGTTGAAAGCGAAACGATAACTGATGCCGAAGTTAAAACAGTAAAATCTGTCGCCGAGGTGTACCGCACCCGGCTATACGATATAAGTTGGTTTATGCGTTTGCTTAATGAATTCATCGCCAGGCAAGCGAATAGGGAAGATGACTGCACCGGTCATTTTTGGGAAGGCCGGTTTAAATCCCAAGCGTTATTAGATGAAGCGTCTGTGGCGGCTTGCATGGCATATGTTGATTTAAATCCGGTACGTGCTCAAATAGCTACAACACCGGAGTCATCCGCCCACACCAGTATTCAAAAACGCATAAACGCAGCAAAATCCAATCGACAACCCAAACTTCTCCTTCCCTTTGCGGGAAACCCAAGAAATGACATGCCCGATGGCTTACCTTTTCGTATTGAAGATTACCTGGAAATGGTGGAACTAACGGGTCGCCATTTTCATTCCGATAAAAAAGGCAATATTGCAGACTCTGCTCCCTCCATCCTCACGAGAGTAGGATTAGATCGTGCAGACTGGCATATTATGGTGTCAGGCATTGAGACTGAGTTTAAAGTCACGGTGAGTGCCGAAAGACTCATCCTCCGCAAAAAACGCAACAGACAATGTCGCTCCGCCTAACCTAGCCAGTCTTTCAGAATTAATGCTAATCCTTCTAACCCAAAATAGCAGGCCAGATTGCGCTTAGATCGGCAACTTTTAGTTACTCTATTTTGAATGTCAGTTTCTGCTTTACTATCAATTAGACACATCTACTTAATTCATAAGCTAACGGAACTATAGAGCTATATACGCCACTTCATCTCTTTGCGCTCCACCTTTTTTAGGTGACTGTCCTAAGTATCTGCGCTAAGTATCTCTAGTGACTGTCCTAAATATCCCCAGTATTCAAAAACGCATAAACGCAGCAAAATCCAATCGACAACCCAAACTTCTCCTTCCCTTTGCGGGAAACCCA
>CATMRP010000090.1 GCA_950073835.1 uncultured Alteromonadaceae bacterium | reverse complement strand
TACAACCCCTTAAATCCTTAAGTGGTTGTCTCAGTGGCAACGAGGTAACCGCATAATGCTCGGTGACGAATTACTTTTTACCAACGATGACGAAACCGATCTCGAAGAAGAGCTATTAGCAGCCTGGACGGTGCTGGTGGTTGATGACGAGCCGGAAATCCATGCAGTCACCCGTATGGTGTTGGGCGATTTTGTGTTTGAGCAACGGCCGCTGAATATCATTACTGCCAGCAGTGCTGCTGAAGCCCGCGACATCCTAGTTGCTGATACCCATAAAGCGATTGCGGTAGCGATTATCGACGTTGTAATGGAAACCACTCAGGCCGGTCTTGAACTGGTGCGCTGGGTGCGTGAAACGCTCAATAATCATGTGATCAGGCTGATCCTGCGTACTGGTCAGCCTGGGGAAGCACCGGAAGAACGGGTGATCCGCGATTACGACATCAACGATTACAAAAACAAAACCGAACTCACCGCCATGCGCCTGAAAACCAGCATGTACGCTGCGCTGCGGGCTTACCGTGACATTCGACTGATTGAGCGGCACCGACAAGGCCTGGAAAAAATTATCAGTGCCACCACCGAATTTATCGAGTGCGATACCCTCCCGCAATTTGCCTCCGCCATCTTAAATCAAATTTCTGTACTGCTTGGTATCGAGAGTTCGGAAATTATCTGCTGCGCGGTTTCCCGTGACATCAAAACCGGCAACCGCTACAAGATTCTGGCTACCAATTTACAAGGTAAATCCGTATCGATGATCCCAACTAACGTGCAATCCCGCATTGAAAAGGCGTTAAACCAGCACAGCAACATTCAGGGCAACGATTACTTTGTCAGTTATTTTACTACCCGCAGGGGCATGGAAAATGTGCTGTACGTGGCGAAAAATGAGCCACTGGAGCCGGTCCAGCATCATTTGCTTTCGTTTTTTGCCAACAATATCGCGGTATCCCACGAAAACCTCAAACTGCGTGAAGTGATCCGGGACTCGCAACGTGAGCTCTCGTACATTATTGGCGAAGCAGTGGAACTCCGCTCCAGGGAAACCGGTTCGCACGTGCGTCGGGTAGCGCATATCAGTGCCCTGTTAGCCAGGCATTACGGCTTATCCGACAACGATGCCGAAATGATAAAACTGGCATCGCCGCTACACGATGTAGGCAAAGTCGCCATCCCGGATTTAATTTTAAACAAACCCGGCCCCCACACTGATGAAGAACGGCAGATTATGCAAACCCATGCCAAAGCCGGGTTCGACATGCTACGCAAAAGTGATAACCCGATTTTGCAGCTTGGTGCCACTATTGCCCATGAGCATCATGAATGCTGGGATGGCAGTGGGTATCCCAATGGCCTCAGCGAAACTACTATTTCGGCGGCCGGGCGCATCGTGGCAGTTGCCGATGTATTTGACGCGCTGGGCAGCAAACGTTGCTATAAAGGCCCCTGGTCTGAAACGCAAATTCGTGAATACTTCAATGAACAACGCGGCAAACAATTTGATCCCAGACTAGTTGATTTGTTACTGGCTAACTTTACCACTTTCACGGCCATTCGCGGCCAATTCCCTGACCCCGAATAAACCGGGCAGTCTACCTTCCAAACTTATCCGATGAACTGCAACATCTTACACTAAACATACTTTATACTGACCGTTAACAATCCAGGGAAGATTGATTTTGCTGGGGCTAAGTCCCGGCCGTTACAACAAAACAGAAGTAGAGAATAACAATGAAGCTAACGACAAATCTGCACACCCATAAGCAAAAATTAACCTTATTGAGTGCTTCGGTATTAACTTCACTTTGTCTGCTCAGCGCCCCGCTGGCAGCACAGGAAAGCGATGACACTGCTACCGAGGACAAGTGGGAAGTGACTAACCCCCCCTATCCTTTGCATGATGTCACCATCAACACCACAGAAACCACGTGGTCGAGCCTCGACGTAGCACCAGATGGCGAATACTTCCTGTTCGACATGCTCGGCGACATTTATAAAGCGGACCTCGACGGCGGCAACGCTACGCCGTTGACCCAGGATTTCGCCTGGAATATTCATCCGGCCATCTCGCCCGATGGCAGCAAGATTGCGTTTATCTCAGATCGCGGCGGCGTGTCGAACGTGTGGGTGATGGATACCAACGGTGAAAACCTGCGCCAGGTCACCAAAGAAAAAAATAACACTATCCACTCGCCTAAATGGAGTCCGGATGGCGAATACATTGTGGTGACCAAAGGCATTACCTCAACCCGCAGTATCCCGGCTGGCGAAATCTGGATTTATCACCACTCCGGCGGTAGCGGTCTGCCGATCAAAGAGCGCGTATCCGGTAAACGTGAACAAAACAACATTACCGATCCGGTGTTCTCTCACGATGGCAACTATATTTACTATACCCAGAGTACCTCTGGCGGCTACCGTTTCGACTATAACCGCGATCCGCTGGAAGGCATTTTTGCCATTACCCGCTTTGATCGCACTACCGGTGAAGAAGACCGCGTTATCTCCGGTACTGGCGGCGCCGTGGTACCAACCCCTTCACCAGACGGTAAGTACATCGCTTTTTTACGTCGGGTGAAGTACGACACCGCGCTGTTTATTAAAAACCTGGCCACCGGTGAAGAGACCCTGCTAACTCGCGACATGGAGCGCGACATGCAGGAAGGCTTTGGCGTAGAAGGCTACTATGCCTACTTTGACTGGACTCCAGACAGCAAAGCAATTGTGTACTGGGCCAGCGGCAAGTTTCATAAGCTCAATATAAAAGACCAATCGGTAAACACTATCAATATCGCCGTTGAAGCCAAGCTGCAATATGCCGATGCATTACGGTTTGATGTAGACGTAGCGCCGGATACCTTTAACGTAAAAATGATCCGCTGGTCGCAAAAATCGCCCGACGGAAAATCGGTGCTGTTTCAGGCGCTGGGCAAACTGTACGTCAAAGATTTAAGAAGCGGCAAAGCCAAACGCCTTACCCGTCAGGATGAGCATGATGAATACTACCCACGCTATTCTGCCGACGGTAAGCGCATTATCTACACCACCTGGAACGACCAGAAGTTGGGAGATGTACGCATCGTCTCCGCCCGTGGTGGAAAGGGTAAAGTAATAACCCCTGAGCCTGGGCACTACGTAGAGCCAGCGTTTTCACCCGATGGCGAGTTAGTGACCTACCGTAAATTTACCGGCGGCTACCTGCTTGATCCCAAGTATTCAGTAGAGCCAGGCTTATACGTAATGGATCTGGATAAAGGCGAGCCCAAAAAGGTCAGCAGCTCGGGCACTCAGCCCCACTTCGCTGGCGACAATGAGCGCTTATTCTTCACCGAACGCAGTTACGATTCTCCCTACGGCGCTACCCAACTGGCCAGTGTAAATCTGCATGGCGACGACCACCGGGTGCACTTATACGGCGCCGATAAAGTAGCCGAATATCGCTTGTCGCCTGATCGTAAATGGGTCGCCTTTGTTCATCAGTTTAATACCTATGTTACGCCATACGTAGACAACGGCAAGAAAGTCACTATTGGCCCGAATATGTCTTCTCTGCCGGTTACTCAGCTATCTGATCGCGCCGGTGAGTACCTCACCTGGGCACCAGACAGCAGCAGTGTGGGCTGGTTCCATGGCCCCTACTATTTCGAGCGTAAGCTGGAAGACGCATTTGCCTTTGCCGGTGATAAAGCGGCCGATGAACTGCCGGATCCGCTCTCAGAAGGCCTCGACTTGAGCTTCACCGCCACCAGCGACAAGCCCAGCGGATATAAGGCGCTGGTAGGTGGTACAGTGGTTACCATGCGCGATGCCAACAATACCCGGGAAGTTATCGAAGATGGTGTGGTGCTGATCCTGGATAACCGCATTGCCGCGGTTGGTAAGCGCGGCGAAGTGGATATCCCCGGCGACGCTATGCTGATTGATGCCTCAGGTAAAACCGTTCTGCCCGGATTAGTGGATACCCACGCCCACGGCGGACAGGGTCGCAGCGAGATCATCCCGCAACAAAACTGGATGCAGTATTCCAACCTGTCGTTCGGCGTGACCACCATTCACGATCCGTCTAACGATACCACGGAGATCTTTGCCGCGTCGGAGCTTCAACGTGCAGGTGAGCGCGTTGCCCCGCGTATTTACTCTACAGGGACTATTTTGTACGGTGCAGAAGGTATCGGCTATAAGGCACAAATTAACAACTACGACGATGCTTACTTCCATGTTCAGCGCCTGAAAGACAGTGGTGCTATCTCGGTGAAAAGCTATAACCAGCCGCGCCGGGATCAGCGTCAGCAAGTGCTTTGGGCCGCTAATAATCAGCAAATGATGGTAGTGCCGGAAGGCGGTGGCAAGTTTCAGCAAAACCTGACCATGCTGGTTGACGGCCATACCGGCCTTGAGCATTCACTGCCTATTGCCCGTGGCTACGATGACCTTACCCAGTTATGGAAAGCTACCGACTTTGGTTACACACCAACCTTTGTGGTGTCTTACGGTGGCCTGATGGGTGAAGAATACTGGTACGATCGCACCGAAGTGTGGAAGAACGAGCGCCTGCTGCGTTATGTGCCTTCTACCATTCTGGATGCCCGTGCCATCCGCCGCCCTACCGCGCCGGATGATCAGTACAACCACGTGAATGTGGCTGCCTACGCGAAAGAGTTGCGCGACAATGGCGTCAGTGTTCATATTGGCGCGCACGGTCAACGTGAAGGGTTAGCCGCTCACTGGGAGATGTGGCTGATGAATCAGGGCGGCTTTACGCCGTGGGAAGCTCTGCGAGGTGCCACCATTGATGGCGCAACGCATCTGGGCATGGGCAAGGATCTAGGCAGCATTGAGCCGGGTAAACTGGCCGACCTGATGATCACCGACGGCGACGTGCTTAACGACATCCGCCGCAGTGAATATGTCACCTACACCGTGATTAACGGCCGCGTGTATGATGTTGCCACTATGAACGAAATGGGTAGCAAGCAAAAACGCCAGCCATTCTTCTTTGAAGGTAACAACAAAGCCTTTATGCCGCAGCAAACAGCGGCAGAAGTGGATGCTAAGGCGCACCAGTATCACTGGAAGCATACCAACCACTAAACGCAAAAGCCGGAACCAGTGTTCCGGCTTTTTTCTTTATGGTGCTTAGCGACCTATTGATAAGCTCCGCTGGCATAGTGAAGCTCGTAGCTATGGCTGTAGATCTCCAGAATATTGCCAAACGGATCTTCCATATAAATCATCCGGTAGGGCTTTTCACCCGGATAATAATAACGCGGTGCTTTCATGCGCTTTTTACCACCGGCTGCGACAATTCTTTCAGCCAGTCCTTCCACATCCGGGTCCTGTACGCAAAAGTGGAAAATACCGGTTTTCCAGTACTCAAAGTTATTCTCCGGATTTTGCTGATCCTTAAATTCAAAGATTTCCACACCAACCCTGTCTCCTGTGGATAGATGCGCAATGCGAAACTTTTCCCACCCCGCACCGAATACATCGGTACACATCTCACCTATGGCTGAGTTATCTTCAACAATTTCGGTGGGTTTCATAATGAGATACCAACCGAGGACCTCGGTGTAGAATTTAACGGCAGCGTCCAGATCGGGTACTGAAATACCAATATGCGAAAACGTGCGAGGGTAAGGCTTTTGATTATTGTCTGTCATGGTTAACTCCTGAGTAATTTCATGGGGTCAGAGTAACTGGACATGACTAAAACATAAAATTATTATATTTTCTTAAATTGATAATTTTAATTTATGTAATGCTGAATCCCAAATACCTTAAAACCTTTGCAACCCTGGCGGAAACCGGCAGCTTTACCAAAACCGCCGAGCGGTTGTTTATGACTCAGCCCGGTGTTAGTCAGCATGTGAAAAAGCTGGAGCAAAGCTGCGAATGTGAACTGCTCGTGCGGTTAGGAAAGGGCATCGAACTTACCGAACAGGGCCGACAGGTTTACCGCTATGCCCAACAGGACGAAGCCCGACAACAACGGTTTCTTGAGCAGTTAAAATTTGACGAACCCCATCAGGGGCGCTGCATCCTGGCCTGCTCTGGCGCAGTGGCCCTGCGAATATATCCCGGGCTTACAGCCCTACAGGCCAAATATCCTGCTCTGTCGATCCATGTGGAAGTTGCCCCCCGGCATCGCATTGTGGAAAGTGTAAAACAAGGAACCATTGATATCGGCATTGTAACCAATACACCTGCAGACGAGTCCCTCAGTGCAGACTATCTGGCAGAAGAGGTGTTAAATCTATTCCTGCCAGCCACCGTCACCGATTTAACGAGCATTAACACCACTCTGGGTCGACTCGGCTTAGTTGATCATCCGGATGCTGCTCATTACCTGCAGCTCTATTGCAATCATAGTGGCGAAGAGAGCCTGGCCAATCTTGAAATACCAAAACTAAAACGCAGCGGTTACGTGAATCAGCTGTCGCAAATTTTGCTGCCGGTAAGTGCCGGGGTGGGATTTACCGTACTGCCAGCCAGCGTTGAGAAACATGCCGGGCACGGCAGTAATATTGCTGTTTACCCCGCTGCCTGCACGGTATCAGAACCGCTTTATCTGGTTCGTTCCCGACACCGCAAGCTGCCGGCAAGGTATGCCGGTGTAACAAAGGCGATATACGACGCTGTTCAGCAAAGCTAACTCATCACCCGCCCATGCATAATCATCGTATAGACACACATGGGCGGCTATAACGACTTAACTGCCAGCCATCCCATTGGCATCAAAGATTTCTATCCAGTAACCGTCGGGATCCTTGATAAACGCCAGGTAATTCATACTGCCATCCTCAACGCGTTTCTGGAATTCAACGCCTAATTCGTCAAAGCGCTTACACGCCCCTTTTAGATCCGGAACATGAAAACCAATATGACCAAAGCCGCGCGGATCACTGTTCCCGTTGTGATAGCTAGTGGTTTCGGCGCTGTCGTCCCAGTTATGGGTGAGCTCCAGCATAGCCGGGCGGCCAAAGGTTTGTGCTGTACGCTTACCTTCATCTTCGCTGATGTCAGAAAAGTCTTCGCCAGTAGTGAGAAAATATAAACTGAACTTCATTTCAGGGAAGTCCAGTTTGCGAAGCAGGGTCATACCCATTACACGGGTATAAAAATCCAGCGAACGGACCGGATCGGCAATCCGTAACATAGTCTGATTAAATACAAAGCCGTCGGTGGCCGGGTCTTTTTGTTCACACAAGCCTTCGGCTTGTTCAAAGTGGCGAGACATACGTTGCCCTCATCTGATTTTGAATTGATGTATAACACTGGGGACTAAACACAGTTTCACAATCCCACTTGCCGCTCGATTAAGACACTTCGCAGCTAGTTTGCGCGGTTAGCAGGAAAAGGCTGTAGCAGCGTTTCTACCAGTTCGGTTAACGCCTGTTGCACGGTAATGCTGTCGCTGGACTCTAATTCTGCACGGCCTGCAGCGCTGTAGATAAACTCGCCGTCTTGTACCACCTCAATTTGCAGGTTCTGGTATTCGGTAACCTGCTCGCCCACCGGTACACTAAAAATGCTACCCAGTGAAATACCGCCAGAACGGCCAAATACGCCAGTGCCAAGGCCAATACTGACCGACGATCCCCCTTCTTCCACCCGATTGGACGGAAAAAAGCCCACTCTAATGTCGGCCTCATCTTCGCTTGCTACGGTCAGTCCCTTACCTTGCAACACGGTAGTAATGGTCGACGCCATATGCTGCTCCAGGGTGGGATTAAATGAGTTGAGCGGTGGCTGAACATAAAAAGTTTTTAGTGCGGCGAAGTTAGTTTCTTCAAGCATTTTGATTTGTGGTTTATTGCTGGCACAGCCGACAAGCAAAGCGCAAAATAAAAACACCAGCATTACGCAGTGAGGGAAAGACGTGCGGGCCTTCTTGTTATTCATCATGATGATCATTGGGTTTAGTTACCTTTTTAACGCTGTAAACGGGGTGTTCGGATCGTTTTAGCGGGGAAATAAGGCCAACCAGGAGGGCAAGCCCTCCTGCTCAGAACCCGATAAATTAGCGATTACGGCCATATTGCTCATGGGAAGACACCCAGTCGGAACTGGAGATCGCCGAGGCCAGCGAAATTTCACCGGCCAGTGCCACCGCACCGACGATTTCGGCAAACTTATACACCTTACCCCGGCCATAACAGCCGAGTAATTCCAGGCATTCCCGCTGTGTACCAATGCCGGTACCGCCACCATAGGTAGCCACAATGAGCGACGGGATAGTCAACGAGATATATAAATCGCCGTCCTCGGTAAGCTCAGAATACATGATACCAGCGGAGGACTCCGACACGTTAGCCACGTCCTGCCCGGTAGCAATAAACATAGCAGTAATGCCATTAGGCGAATGCAAGCCGGTATTATTCACGCCGGATAAAAACGAACCAACGCCCGCTACCCGGCCGTGATAATCGATTTGTTTAGGATCCACCCGCATAACCGACAGCAAATGCTCGCGCTTAATGGTGGCTTCGGCAATCACCCGTTTACCCCGGGTACGCATAATATTAATCTGCGAAGCTTTTTTATCGGTAGCGAAGTTCGACTCCAGATAAAAGTTTTCGATGCCTTCGTAGTGATCCAGGATCCAGCCACAGGCGGCAAACGTAGCACGCCCCACCATGTTTTGCCCGGCCGCATCACCGGTACGGTAGTTGAAGCGCAAAAAGGCAAATTTGGTCGACAGGAAACTATCAATGTAAGTGAGTTTGGCAATGGACGACGTGGCTTCTGCTTCCTCTCGGATTTTGTCAATATTCTCGTTTACCCAGGCAACAAAATCCCGCGCGCCGCGAGCATCAGAAAACACAAACACAGGTGCGCGCTGCATGGCATCATCCACTACCGTGGATTTAATCCCGCCACTCATGTTAAGCAGTTTCATCCCGCGATTATAGGAGGCCACCAGCGTGCCTTCGGTAGTCGCCAGTGGGATCAGAAAATCACCCTTGGCATACTCGCCGTCGATGGTGACCGGCCCGGCAACACCGATGGGTACCTGCGCCACCCCGATGAAATGCTCCACATTGCCACGCAGTGTGTTGGGATCAATAGAGTACTGGCCAACATGGTGGATATTGGCGCCGGAGAAGTTTTCGAAGAACTTCTGGCGTTTTTCAATTATCCCCGGCGAGTAATCATCGTGGGGATCGCGGGGAATATGCCCTTCGGCCAGATTCGGCGCCGACACGTTATCTTCCACACTGAATTTAAGTTTGCCGAAAGGCGATGCCCTGAACACCAGCTCAATAGTGTGTTTTTCCGGGCTCACCGGCAGGGTTTTATTAAGGTAAACCGTAATGGCCTGCTTTAACTCAAAAGGCACTTCACCGCTTTCGTTCAGCTCTGTCATCGACATAATTTGCTCAGGACCAACCTGCAGCGTGACATTTTCAGGTGCAATAACTTCTCCATTAATGGCAATACTGTCTACCTGTTTGAGTACGGCATCTTTAAGCCGGTTTTTAAGCATAAACTGCAAACCATCTTCAGTTTGCGTCAGGCTCCCATGGGTGTACAACTGGCGGAGCAAAATACTGGGTATAAACATAACTACGGCTTCCTTGGCAAAACATACATCAAGTGTAGAGCTTTCTTTGCTAACCACAATATATTAACAATCCGCATTAGGAAAGCCGCCGTCAGCACACCTTTGACCTGCAACAACTGTCAGACCAGTGTTTCCATGGCTAACACAAAAGCCTAACACAAATGAGACACGCACCAGCATTTTGAGACACCAGTCGGCTAACGTCCCCTCAAAAAGTGCACCGGGCCTGACCTTCGCCGTAAATCAGGGCTTGCACACATAAAGTTGAATCATCAACCCACAGCAGGAATGGACGCCATGCAAAGCCAAACTTTATTTCGCCAACAGGCCGTCGTTTCACAGCAGCAAAAAATCGATGGCGCAATATTACTCAAGCCCAGACTGCCCACGCTTATGATTACCGTGCTGCTGTGTAGCTGGTTAATTGGTGTATTAAGCTGGCTATTGGCAGGACGTTACACTTATACCCAAACCGTCACAGGCTGGCTGGAACCCGCCCTCGGGATTACGCCGGTTTACGGGCCGGTATCCGGCGCTATAGTCAGCGAATTGCTGGTTAGTGAAAACGCACAGGTACAAAAAGGCACGCCACTTATCAGGCTGACCCGGGACGCTATTTTTCATAACGGCCAAAGTATCAACGACGCTCTCATTAAAGAGCTAGAGACGCAAATTGAACGTCTGCAAAACCAGTACAGGCTTACCCAGAAGGGATTCACCACCCAACAGCAACGCCTGACTAAAGCGGCCGAACGACTCACTGAAGATCGCTCCCGTCTCGCCGCGATGCGCCGGTTACTGGATAACAAAATGGCCTTACTGGATAAGCAAATTCAGTCGTTCACTGAATTAACCCACCAGGGATTTTCCAGCCGCCAACAATTACAAACCTTAGAAAGCCAGCGTCTCGACGAAACCTATCAGCGTCAGAACCTTGAACGCGAATGGATTGCCACCTTACAAGCCATTGAAGACAACCAGTTTGCCCGCAATGAAGCCGAGCACTCCCATCAGTTACAACTACTGAATATAGAGAACCAAATCAGTGAGCTGCAAAAAAGTCTCGATCAGCAATACAGTCAGCAGGAAGTCATTATTATCGCGTCGACGGACGGCAGGGTAACCAACCTCAATGTAAAACCAGGCCAGCGCGCACAAAGCAATGTGCCGCTGCTTTCGCTGATGCCACTTAACGCTGAGATCTCTGCGCAACTGTTAATTCCGGTTGCCGCAGCAGGCCAGATATCCCCGGGGCAGTCCATCAGTTTACGCTACGACGCCTTTCCGCATACTCAGTTTGGCACCTATAAAGCGACCATCGATTCCGTATCCCCTCACCTGCTGCTACCCCAGGAGGTTGCGCAAAAACCACTGGCGATTAACACCCCGGTGTATCTGGCGAAGGCAACGCTGCAAGCCACCAGCATAGAACATTTCAATCAACGCATTGCACTGCGGGCAGGCATGACCTTTGCCGCTGAAATAGCCATTCGCGAACGCAATCTGATGCAATGGCTTTTCGAACCACTCTATGCACTGCACGGAGGTGTGTTATGAGCACTGCCACGCTGTTCAAACTGCCCCTGCAACTCAGCTGGCGCCGCTCAACGCCGCAGGTATTACAAGCTGAAAATGCCGAATGCGGACTGGCCTGTATCGCCATGGTAGCCGGTTATCACGGGCTCAATATCGATCTGGCCAGGCTACGCAGCTTACGTGCCTTTAGCCAGCAAGGCGCTAATCTTAAACAGCTGATTGATTTTGCTCACTCACTGAATCTCAACAGCCGGGCCTTAAAGCTGGAACCAGAAGATATGGCCAACCTGCAACTGCCCTGTATTCTGCACTGGAACATGCAGCACTTCGTTGTGTTAACCAGAGTAACAAGTAAAGGCGTTGAGATTCAGGATCCGGCATGTGGTAAACGCCGCCTTAGCTGGCAACAGGTCAGTGACGCATTTACCGGCATTGCCCTGGAGCTTCAGCCAGGCAGTGATTTCACGCCGCAAAACCTGCGCCAGCCATTAAAGCTTAGCCAGCTATGGCAGCGTATCGTGGGTATCAAGCGCTCATTGCTGATATTGTTTATTTTGTCTTTGCTGCTGCAATGTTTTGCGCTGGCGTCGCCCTATTATATGCAACTGGTTATCGACTCCGTGATAGTCAATAACGATGCTTCGCTGCTCAACGTGCTGTTTCTTGGTTTCTTTCTATTAATTGTAGTGGAAGCTATCACTAATCTCACCCGCCAGACTGCCGGCATTGCTATGTCAGGCCACCTTGCCCAGCAACTCTCGGTAAATGTGTTTACTCATTTGATCCGGCTGCCATTCAGTTACTTTTCTCAGCGTCATATCGGCGATATGGTGGCTCGTTTTGGCAGCTTGCAGGAAGTCAGACGCTTTATCAGTCAGGGTATCGTCGCGCTTATTTTAGACACTCTTATCATGCTGTGCACGCTGGTTTTAATGGCGTTTTACAGCCTTAAGCTGATGCTGATTGTGATAGGGATTGCTGTATTATTTCTTGCCCTGCGGTTAATGTTGCTTGGCCCGGTGCAGCGCTTACAACAAGAGAAAATTGCCTGTGCCGCGAAGGAAAACAGCCACTTCATTGAAACACTGCGGGGTATTCAGTCAATCAGAATGCTCCGGCTTGAATCGTTCCGATTACATGGCTGGCAGCATTTACTGACCGATACGCTCAACCGTGATATTCGCTTACGCCGCTGGGAAATGGGGTTCAGTATCGTACACCTGCTGTTGTTTGGTATTGAAAACCTGCTGGTGGTTTATCTGGCTGCCACGCTGGTGATGGAGCAGGCTTTTACCGTTGGCATGCTGTACGCATTTACGAGCTACAAGAACCGCTTTAATTCAGCCATCAACGGATTACTTGAACAATTAGTCCAGTGGCGCTTATTACGCGTGCACCTCGACAGGCTCGCGGATATTGTCCAAACGCCGGTAGACTTTACCTCACTGGCGCCTGCGTCTTGCTATTCGCCGGCCCATATCCCGGTGGCGCACAAACTGACGATTGAGGATTTAAGCTTTGCCTATCAGGGGCAGCCGCCTCTATTCGAAGGATTAAATCTTGAAGTGTTACCGGGCCGGATGGTGGTGATCACCGGCGTGAGCGGCAGCGGTAAGTCGAGCCTGGCCAAATGCCTGACCGGCTTGCTTCCGGCCACTTCGGGTCAGATCCTGATAGACGATAAGCCGCTCAACAGTCGCGATCCAGCCCAGCGGATCAGTGCTGTAATGCAGGATGATGTGTGTTTGTCTGGCACTGTTATCGACAATGTCAGTGGCTTTCAGCAACACATCGACATGCCGCGGTTAATAGAATGCTGCCAACTGGCCAACCTGCACGATACCATTACCAGACTGCCTATGCAGTATTACACCCTGCTCCAGGAAAGTGGCACCAATTTTAGTGGTGGCCAGCGCCAGCGCTTGTTTCTCGCCCGGGCGTTGTATCAGCGTCCGGCTCTGCTGTTACTCGATGAGGCCAGCAGCCATCTCGATGCCAACAGTGAAAAGCTTATTAATCAACACCTTTCACGGTTACCCATGACCCGGGTGGTTATTGCCCATCGGCGCGAAACCATTCAAATGGCCCATCAGCGGTATCACCTGGCAGGCGGCCAGCTGACGGAAGTAGCCATCAATTATACGCCTGATTTACCAACCCCCACTCAACAAGGAGATCATCATGTTTGATCAAGAGTTATTAAGCCCTGAACATTTGGAACAGTTGTCTAAACGTGAACTTCAGGTGGCGCACAAAATTATCGAAGGCTTACCGAACAAAACCATTGCCTCGCAATTGTTTATCAGTGAGCGAACGGTGAAATTTCACTGCGCTAATATTTATCGCAAGCTGGAAATCCGTAACCGGGCAGCGTTAATGGCCCGCTATTTCAGAACCTTGTACACGCAAATCCCTACGGTGTAAGCGGGAATGTGGCAAGTAAAGCCTGGCCGGTACAGACGTACCGGCCGGTTTGTAGGTTTGGAATTAAAGGATGAAGCGGCTTAAGCTAACACGTGAATTAGTTTTTATCAGATCGATAACTTTCAATCGTTGCCGTTTGATATTGCCTGAGCAAATATCGCTTCAAGCGGAGATAAATCTAAATTAACACCTGCAATATTTGCATCTATCCAGTGTTTTTGAGATATCCGTGGCCAGGAAACATCGTAATCCAACGTAAAAAGCAATTCCTCGAAGAAGAAGCGCTGAACCCGGCCGTTACCTTCTCTGAATGGGTGTAGTAGGTTTATCTCGCAAAATAAATCAGCAACCTTTGATATTAGCGATTCTTCTGTATCCATTAGCTCAATGGTTTGGGATGGTACTGAATAGCTTACTTTGCTTCTGGCTCAATACGTGACCCTGTACAAAATCGCGTGTCGCCTTTTGAGATATCAACATCTCTTATTTTACCTGCCCATTCATAGATATCCTGGAAAAGATGATAATGGAGCTGTTGGAGGTGGTGCAGTGTGAAATCAGTTATTACGAGCCTTGGTGGCTTGTAGGTTCTGAAGCGCTCTGCGGTGAATTCAGCTTCTGCTTCCGCTAATGTTTTTGCGTCACGAATACCTAGAAGATTGATCAGAACATCGGAACCGGGGTAACAGTACCGGTCCTGCGTTACCCCGTACTTATCGCGCATACTTCCGTTTTAAATCAGCAATGGTCTGCCGCTCATTACTTTTTTTTAAAGTAAGTCCTTCATAGCTCAGGCTTACTTCGAAGTTGTTCATATTCGGGGTAAACCGACCTTTTCGGCTGTTGCCAGCCTTTGAAACAGTATTTTTCATATACCCTCCAGATCTGTTGTAATTTTACCCTATCATGGAATAAATAGCCATTTTACGCTATCAGGACAACCTGACGAATATGTAATGAAAATGGTCGAGATTGCTTTCTGTTAGTCACTTCAAAATGTGGACTAAGTGGGCTGGTATTATAGAACTTTGTACACGCAAATCCCTACGGTGTAAGCGGGAATGTGGCAAGTAAAGCCTGGCCGGTACAGACGTACCGGCCGGTTTGTAGGTTTGGAGTTAGAGGATAAAGCGGCTTAAGTCTTCGTTATCCACCAGGGTTTCAAGGTGCTGATTAACGTAATCGGCATCAATGATGTAGGTTTCGCCCTGTTTTTCTGAAGCTTCGTAAGAGATATCTTCCATCAACCGTTCCAGCACGGTGTGCAGTCGGCGGGCACCGATATTTTCAGTTTTCTCATTCACCTGCCAGGCCGCCTCGGCAATACGCTGAATACCACTTTCGGCAAACTCAACGGTTACCCCTTCGGTTTTCATCAGCTCAATATACTGCTCGGTAAGCGATGCATTAGGCTCGGTAAGAATACGTTTAAAGTCTTCAACTTTCAGCGCTGAGAGTTCAACCCGTATAGGCAGACGGCCCTGTAATTCCGGGATCAGATCCGACGGCTTGCTCATCTGGAAGGCACCGGATGCAACAAACAGAATATGGTCGGTTTTGATCATGCCGTGCTTGGTAGACACCGTAGAGCCTTCTACCAGTGGCAGTAAGTCACGTTGCACACCTTCGCGGGACACATCGGCCGAGTTGGCGCCTTCACGCTTACAGATCTTATCGATTTCATCCACAAATACAATGCCGTGTTGCTCCACCGCTTCGAGGGCTTTTTCCTTAAGATCTTCTTTGTTAACCAAACGCGCGGCTTCTTCTTCAATCAGCACTTTCATGGCATCTTTGATGCGCATTTTCTTTTTCTTCTTCTGCGACCCCGAAGAAGACAGGTTCTCAAACATTCCCTGCAGCTGATTGGTCATTTCTTCCATGCCCGGCGGTGCCATAATTTCTACACCAATTTGCTGCTGGGCAACGTCGATCTCGATTTCTTTGTCATCCAAAGTGCCTTCACGCAGCTTTTTGCGGAAAGACTGACGGGTGCCGCGATCTTCCGAGCGCTCTTTTTCGCCCCAGGCATTTTCGGCAGGCGGGATCAGGATATCCAGAATACGCTCTTCGGCGGCTTCCTCGGCGCGATAGCGCACCTTTTCCATTTCCTGCTCTTTGGTCATTTTTACCGCAATGTCAGCCAGGTCGCGAATGATGGTTTCGACTTCCTTACCCACGTAACCCACTTCGGTAAATTTTGTCGCCTCAACCTTGATAAAAGGCGCATTAGCTAGCTTGGCCAAACGACGGGCAATTTCGGTTTTACCCACCCCCGTTGGACCAATCATTAAAATGTTTTTCGGGGTGACTTCCTGGCGCAGTTCTGGCTTTAACTGCATGCGGCGCCAGCGGTTACGCAGTGCAATGGCAACCGCGCGTTTAGCGCTTTGCTGACCAATAATATGGCGGTCCAGTTCGTGGACAATTTCTCTTGGTGTCATTTCAGACATAATTAACCCTTATGTAAAACTGACGGTAGTCAGTATGGCAGCCGCGCTCGGGCCACTGCCAACACAATTCATTTAGTAATCGAGTACTTCAACCGTTTGATTATGGTTGGTGAACACACAAATGTCGCCGGCAATAGATAAACTTTGGGTGGCAATTTCGTGTGCCGTTAACTGCGTATTATTCAATAACGCTGTAGCCGCGGCTTGGGCATAGTTACCACCTGAGCCGATGGCAATCAAATCCTGCTCTGGCTGCACCACATCGCCGTTACCAGTAATAATGAACGAAGCGGTTTCATCGGCAACAGCCAGTAAGGCTTCCAGACGCCGAAGCATGCGGTCGGTACGCCAGTCTTTGGCCAGCTCTACTGCCGCTTTGGTCAGATGTCCCTGGTGCAGTTCCAGTTTAGCTTCAAAGCGTTCAAACAAGGTAAACGCATCGGCGGTACCACCGGCAAAACCGGCTAATACTTTGTTTTGATACAGGCGGCGTACTTTACGGGCATTGCCTTTCATTACGGTATTGCCCAAAGACACCTGGCCATCACCGGCCATGACAACCTGATTATCTCGTCTGACTGATACTATTGTAGTCACGTTTACTCCACTGTAGTGGTTTGGCACAGCATACCGCCGGGCGGTCTGTGCGTTGACAATGAGTAGTAGGTGGGGGGAGCCTGACGATTTTTCAAGACTAAAAAGAGGAATATACGCGGGCGTTTGCAACGGCCAATAAAAAAGCCGACAACTGCCGGCTTCCGTTTGTTTACAAATTCCAGAACCAAATCTGACAGGTGGTAATATTCACCTTGCGCAGTGCGTGTTTGGCACGCTCGGCGTCGCGTTTGGCATCAAAGGGGCCCAGGATCACACGAAACCATTCGCCATTGGCGCCATCGCTGTGCCGGATCTGCGCTTCCAGCCCCTGAAACGCAATTTTAGCGCGCATTTCATCGGCCTGGGCCCGGGTTCTGAACGAGGCACACTGCATCAGGTACCGCTTGTCGGATTTTTCCTGCTCAGCCACTTCAACTTCTACCTCGTAACCCGGCAGTGTTTTGATGTATTCCCACTCCTCCTCGGGCAGTTCGGGGAGCTCATCCTCGATAGGCGCAGGCTCTACCGTGAGCGGCTGGGCGGTATCCGGATCGGCATTATCTTTAATTGACCACAAGAACCAGGCAAAGCCCAGCAACAAAGCTACCACAACGGCCACCGTTACCCAGGGTACAGTAACCTGTGGTTCCTGCTGGTTGCGACCTTGTCTGGCAGTATTTTTGTTTTTTGTTTTCTTGGTATTTTTCTTTTGTGGCGCACGTCCACGAGAAACGTAATCGCGTTGAGACATAATGCTGTATCGATTTCCCTGTGTGGATGATTATTATTATCTGCAGGCAGTGTACCTGCTCTTTGGCAAAAATGCTGCTTTAAAGTGTGGTTAACGCTGAAAGTTTACCAGTAACCACACTTAGCTAAGGTCGACCGGGTCAATATCCAGGCTCCAGCGCACCTTGCTTGCCAGAGGTAACGCTTCAACCTCCTGCAGGTGGTGTTTTAGCCAGCTATGCAGCGCAGCACGCTGCTGACTCTGCAATACCAGCATGTAGCGAAAACGCCCCTGGCGCTTCTCAATCAAACA